>CAYTWK010000001.1:0-53470 GCA_964442095.1 uncultured Caulobacteraceae bacterium
ATCAAACACTAAAAAGGCTATGGTTCTAATTACTGACGGTGAAAATACACAGGCTAATGATTTCCCTGGATATTGGGGCTGCGCCGATACCGTCGCGCCTGGTTGCACAGGTTCGCCTGATCAGGCCGCGCTTAATACGAAAATGCTTGATTGGTGCAATGAAATTCGCTCCAATAATATAGAGCTTTATACGGTTGCGGTGAATGTTACTAATGCTGCCGCGGTTAATCTACTTGCGCAATGTTCAGGCGATACAGCAAACTCATTTAGTATTGACGCTGCTGATTTGCAGGCGACACTGGCATCAATTTCGTCGCAGATTTTTGATATTTATCTGCGCGAATAGTGAAAATTATTAATAGATAAAATCCAATCAATCTATTTAATAATTATTTCGTCCAAAGCCGATAAAATGCAATTAAAATTGCAATAAAGAGCTTTGTCTCTTTAATAGGGCGGTCGCTATGGCGGTAGGAATTCAAAACCGAAAAACAATTTTGCGCTCGAATACTGGCGCATCCGCAATGATATTCGCATTGGCAGCTGGAGCGCTTTTGATATTGGGTGCATCTGCTATTGAGCTTGGCCGCATAAGCGATTCAAAATCGAAATTGAACTCTATTGTTGATGCTGCTGCGCTTGCTGGAAAAAAGGCCGAAAGCGGTGCTCTGAATTTAAGCCCTTCAGCTGCCCGCACCCTAGCCGAACAAGTCGCACAACAAAGTTTTGATGGTAATAAACATCAGTTAAATGGCCTTGCAAGCAATGCGCTCGCGACAATAAGTTGGGATGCTGATAATTCGTTAAGAGTTGTTGGAACTGCAGATACTAATTTAATCTTTGGACAGATTTTTGGCCTTTCTGGTTCACCAATAAGTATTGTTCCAGTTAGAGCGGTTGGCGTAGCCGCCGCTGGTAGTAATCAATATGTCGAAATCGCAATGGTGCTTGATAATACGGGTTCTATGTTTTCTAAAGATGGACGTCCAGAAACTAGGTTTACTTTATTGCGCGGCGCGGCGACAAGTTTTGTGAACACGGCCTTTGACAAAATGACGGTTCCAAATCGCCTAAGAATTTCGGTAATTCCATGGGCAACCAGCGTGAATATAAAAGGTGCAAATCCATTGGGTTGGGATAAAACTGCGGTCGCTGCGACCATTGTTCCGGACAAAGGAAGCCAAATTATGCCAAATGCGCCGATAAACCGCATGGGCGATATAAACCAAGATGCCGCTACTTTGGCTAATCAATTTGCCCCCGTGGGTTGGCGTGGTTGTATTTCTGGTAATGGCGAAAGCCAAATTGCCAATGATGCGCCAAAGCCTTCAATGAAATGGGATGCTTTGCAGGTTCCGCCAAATCAACACCGCGCAAATTGGAAACCGTCAAAGATAATTGCCGATACTTGCACAGTTTGCCCTCCGCCAACGCCAGGGCCACCACCGGGGCCTCCACCGCCACCTCCACCGCCCGGGCAATTGGACGGTAATTATATTGATAGAACAAAAGCAAAAACTCGCTTTGCAAATAATGGTCAAAGTGCTGCTAGAGCTAGCTTTACCGTGCCAATGAATGCGGGTCTAAAAAATCCGATTATTGGCCGCGACATACAAAATGTCCAAGCTGGATGCGTAACAAGTCCATGCATGAAAGAAGTTTGCGACAATGCCTATAGCTGGACAAGTCTAAATCGTTGTTGGCAAGATAGCGCTAAATATTATGGCCCAGACCCATATAAGCAAGGCCGAAGAAATTCGTTCATTGCCGCCGATACAAATTGTTTGAACACTTGGTCATCGTGCACGGCCTCACCAATGCCAGAGGGTAGTCAAGCGGCATGTGCTGCAGATCCAAATGAAATCGCTTGGAATGCTGGTGGCGGTCAATGGTGCTCCTGGGTTGCCCCGACTGCATGGGATAAATTTGACCCCACTGTTGGCCCAAATATAAATTGCCCAATGCCAATGCTTGGATTATCAGGTTCGCGCAAACAAGTTCTTGATAGTATAAATTTAATGTCGCCAGTGGTTGGTGGAACTCATGCCGATATTGGATTGCGTTGGGGGCTTCGCTCTTTATCGCCGCGCAATGAATGGACCAATTTTTTTGGCAATGCCGGTAAAGCGCCACAGGCATTTGGCGCCGCAAGCGGTAAAAAGGTGATGATTCTAATTACCGATGGCGAAAATACCCAAGCGACTGATTTCCCGGGCTATTGGGGCTGCGCCGATACTAATGCGCCGGGTTGCACGGGAACAGTGGATGCCGCCACGCTTAATACACGAATGCTTGATTGGTGCACTTCAATTCGCACAACCCATCGCGTCGAGCTTTATACGGTTGCAGTGAACGTAACAAACCCCGCTGCGGTTTCACTTTTGGCCCAATGCGCAGGCGATCCAGCTAAAGCATTCGCAGTTGATGCAGCGGATTTGCAATCAACCCTTAGTAATGTAGCATCGCAAATCTTTTCGCTTCGGATTAAAGAATAATTCTAAGAAACTTCTGAATAAATTTGCTCGAGCAGGGCCTCGAGTATCAAAAGCTCATTTGGCTCGGATAATCGGTGCCCGCCATTTTTAACCAAAGTCAATTGGACGTCTTGGCTTTTGATTTTGTCAGCTAAATCTATAGAGCGCTTATAGGGAACATCCTTGTCTTTCATTCCATGAATTATTCGAACTGGAATATCCAAATTGATTTGACCACCCAATAAAAGGTGATTTCTGCCATCCATCAAAAGCTCTTTGGTTACTTTATATGGTGCGTCATAATCATTTGGACGCAGCCAATAGCCAGTTTCCATAATTTCTTGCTTTTGGCGCTCGCTAAAGCTCGCCCACATTAAATCCTCTGTAAAATCTGGCGCTGGCGCACTTAATACTATGCCGTGCACCCTTTTTGGATTGTTCAAAGCCAATAATAAAGACAACCAGCCGCCCATAGATGAGCCGACCAAAATAATTTTATCACCAGCGAGCCTATCAATAATAAATTGCGCCTCCTTTAGCCATTTTCCAATCGTGCCATTTTCAAACTTTCCGCCCGATTGTCCGTGGCCTGAATAATCAAACCGCAAAGAGCCAAGTCCATTTTTTATTGCAAAATCATGCATAGTTTGGGCTTTGCTGCCCGACATATCCGAATGATAGCCACAGAGCCAAACAAAAGTGGTGCAATTCGCCCCCGCCCCGCTGTGCATATAGGCAAGGCTTTCATTAAATGGGCCAATAATTGTTTTAATCTCGGGCATAATGTTCGGTTTCATTAATTTGGTGTGTTAATTTTGGCTAAAGAAATATACTTTAAGCTTGGGGCATTCAAGACATTAGAGGTATTTTTTAAAGTGCGAGTGCAAGCCAATAAAATCTATAATTTGATTGCGAAAGGATTATTATTGGCGATTGTCTTTAGCCTATATCAACATGCGTCGGCCATTGCCCAGACAAATTCCACCAATAATTCGACAAATCAAAGGGTTTACAACCGCGAGGCAGGCGAAACTCCTTCAAAACTTCCTGTGCCGCGCTTTGTTTCGCTTCGCTTTAGTGTAGTTAATGGGCGCGCCGGACCAAATGGAGACTATCCGATTAGGTGGGTTTATCGCCAAAAGGGTCTGCCGGTTCGGGTAATTGCCGAGACCGAAGAATGGCGCCGTATTGAAGATCCAGACGGCGCAAAAGTTTGGGTTCATAAACGAATGCTCGATTCCAAACGCACAATTATAACCCGACCTATAAATATTGGCGGTCGCCAAAGAATTGTGACCTTATACCGTAATGCAGACGACACCTCGAGAATTGTCGCAACAATGAATCAAGGTGTTATAGCCGAAATCATTGCGGTATCGCCTGGTTGGCGCCGCATTAAAGCTGGCCGCTATATCGGTTGGGCGCGCGCCAACGAGCTTTGGGGTGCTTAAATTTTGCCGCCAAAGCCATAATTCAAATCAAAAGCCCTGAACCTAAAGCTTGGCATTTGTCGCGGATAAATGCTAATAGCCTCAATTATTGATAAAATTCCTATACCAGCGAAAAGGATAAAAATGGAACGGGCTTCTTCTTATAATTATGACGAATTAATTTCGTGTGGCGAAGGAAAATTATTCGGCAAAGGTAATGCACAATTGCCACTTCCCAATATGCTAATGATGGACAGAATCACCCATATTAGCGATGAAGGCGGCGCTTACGGCAAAGGTCAAATTGTTGCTGAGCTAGATATAAAGCCCGATTTATGGTTCTTTGATTGCCATTTTAAAGGCGATCCAGTTATGCCAGGCTGTCTTGGCCTTGACGCAATGTGGCAAATCGTCGGCTTTTTCCTCGGCTGGTCAGGTAGCCCCGGCAAAGGGCGCGCTTTGGGTTGCGGCGAAGTAAAATTTACTGGACAAGTTATGCCAAATGTTAAATTGGTTCGCTATGAAGTTGACATTAAACGTGTGTTTCGCTCAAAATTAGTTTTGGGAATAGCGGATGCAACTCTCTATGCGGATAATGAAGCCATTTATAGCGCGAAAGACTTGCGCGTCGGGTTGTTTGAGGCATAATTTAAACTAGGACAAGGGAAACAAAATGCGGCGTGTAGTGGTAACTGGTATTGGGATTATATCGTCAATTGGTAACAATAAAGATGAAGTTACAAAAAGCCTTTATGAAGCCAAATCAGGAATTATTGCCGCGCCCGAATACCAAGAATTGGGCTTTAAATGCCAAGTTCACGCCAAACCACAATTAAACTGGCTGGAGTTGGTTGACCGCCGCGCTGCACGCTTTCTCTCTGAGGGTATGGGTTGGGGCCATATTGCTATGGAACAGGCAATTGCTGATAGCGGCCTAGAGGAGCATGATATTTCCAATGAGCGCACGGGCATTATCGCTGGAACTGGCGGCCCATCTACGCGCAATATTGTTGATGCTGCAAACCTTACTAAGGCCAATTTATCGCCAAAGAGAATTGGGCCATTTGCGGTGCCAAAGGCGATGTGTTCTGGATTGTCTGCAGTTTTGGCGACATGGTTCAAGATTAAGGGCGTGAATTATTCAATTTCCTCGGCCTGCGCAACTTCGGCGCATTGTATTGGCAATGCTTTTGAGAGCATTAAATGGGGCAAACAAGATGTTATGTTTGCTGGCGGCTCCGAAGAATTGGATTGGTCCTTGTCCAATCTTTTTGATGCGATGGGGGCTATGTCGTCTAATTTTAATGAAACTCCTGCGGTTGCTTCTCGTGCTTATGATGCTAATCGTGATGGCTTTGTTATTGCCGGCGGCGCAGGAATGTTGGTGCTTGAAGAATATGAAAGAGCAAAGGCAAGGGGCGCGAAAATCTATGCCGAATTGGTTGGCTATGGCGCGACATCTGATGGATATGACATGGTTGCCCCATCGGGCGAAGGCGCCGTGCGCTGCATGAAACAAGCAATGGAAATGGCCGGCAATCGTATAATTGATTATTTAAACCCACATGGCACATCTACGCCGGTGGGCGATGAAAAAGAAACTGGCGCATTGCGCGATACATTTGGCGCTAAAATCCCGTTTTTCTCATCGACAAAATCACTTACCGGACATTCTTTGGGTGCGGCGGGCGTGCAGGAGGCGATTTATTGTCTGCTTATGATGGCCAATAATTTTATGGCTGAAAGCGCGCATATTCAAAATCTTGATGAAAAATTCAAAGATTTGCCAATTCTTTTGCAAAGAAAAGTTGGCGAATTTTCAACGGCGCTATCCAATTCGTTCGGCTTCGGCGGCACAAACGCCAGTCTGATATTCGCGAAAGTTTAGCCAAACTATCCTCCTCCGTATACGAAGGAGGATAAATCGCAACTCTATCCAACAAATTCAGCATTCAACTATAATCTCAGCATTTATTTGTCCGGCGTGTATGTTCGCGTGAAAATGTCAACATTTCACAACAATTCGCCGCATAGATAGTTGCTTGTCATTGTTTTAATTGAATTTTGGGCTAGTTTTTTGGCGCTAAATATCAATATTTGTTGATATTGAGACAACTTAGTCTCAACCAGAAGTCAACAGAAGGTCAACATAGGCGACAAAAAGCCAATTTTGATTGACCTTTGCGTAAATAACCACTAAAGGCGCGGGATTACAGATATCTCCCCTTAAGGACTTTTTACTTTGACAAACGAAAATGCGCTTCAAATGCGCAATGTAGCGATTATTGCCCACGTTGACCACGGCAAGACCACATTAATGGACGGCATGCTTGCTCAAGGCGGCGCTTATCGCGAAAACGAGGCACGCGGCGAACGCGCTATGGATAGTAATCCGCAAGAAAAAGAGCGCGGCATTACAATTTTGGCTAAATGCACCTCTATTGAATATGGCGAAACCCGTATCAATGTTGTTGATACTCCGGGCCACGCTGATTTCGGCGGCGAGGTTGAGCGCGTCCTTTCTATGGTTGATGGTTGCTTGCTTTTGGTCGATTCGATGGAAGGCGCTATGCCGCAAACCAAATTCGTTTTGACCAAAGCATTGGCACAAGGCCTACGCCCGATTGTGGTTATCAATAAGATTGATCGCCCAAATGCGCGCCCAGCAGAGGTTTTGGACGAAGTCTATGAATTGTTTATGGCTTTGGGCGCCACCGAAGAGCAGTTTGATTTTCCAGTTGTTTACGCCTCTGGCCGCGATGGTTGGGCATCCTTAACTACTGATGGCCCAACTGAAAATCTTGATGCATTGTTTGAAACCATTATCAAACACGTGCCGCCTCCTGCGGCGGCCGCCAAAGCAGCCGAGCCGTTTTCAATGCTGGTCACTATGATTGATGCGGATCCGTTCTTGGGCCGCATTTTAACAGGCCGCGTCGAAAGCGGTAGTGCGAAAGCCGGCACTAGCATAAAGGCGCTTGCGCTTGATGGATCATTGGTTGAACGTGGAAGAGTTTCAAAAATTCTCGCTTTCCGCGGCCTAAAACGCCAGCCAATTGAGGAAGCTGTGGCAGGTGATATTGTGTCAATCGCGGGCCTTACCGAAGCCACGGTTGCCCATACAATTTGCGACCCAGAGATTAATGATGCAATCCCTGCAACACCGATTGATCCGCCAACTTTGTCGGTAACAGTGATGGTTAATTCATCGCCACTTGCGGGCCGCGAAGGCTCTAAAGTTCAAAGCCGCGTTATTCGCGATAGATTGTGGAAGCAGGCTGAAAGCGATGTGGCTATTAAGGTTGCCGAAACCGCAGATAAAGATGCCTATGAGCTTCAGGGGCGCGGCGAATTGCAAATTGGCGTTTTAATTGAAAACATGCGCCGCGAAGGGTTCGAGCTTACGATTTCGCGGCCACGGGTTGTTTTAAAGACTGATGAAAATGGCAATAAATTAGAGCCAATCGAAGAAGTCATTATTGACGTTGACGAAGAATACACTGGCCCTGTGGTTGAAAAAATGGCAATCCGAAAGGCCGAGCTTCAGGATATGCGTCCATCTGGCGGTGGAAAGACGCGGCTTGTATTTTATGCGCCATCACGCGGATTGATTGGTTATCATTCTGAATTTCTTACCGATACGCGCGGAACAGGCGTTATGAACCGCATTTATCATGGCTATGAAGAATGGAAGGGCGCAATCCCTGGCCGCAGAAATGGCGCAATGATTTCAACCGATAGCGGTAAGTCTGTGGTCTATGCTTTATGGTATCTTGAACCGCGCGGCACTCTAATGATTGGCGGCGGCGAAGAAGTATATGAAGGTATGGTAATTGGTGAAAATGCCAAGCCAGAAGATATGGACGTTAATCCGCTTAAAGAGAAGAAACTATCAAATGTTCGCTCTAGTGGTAAAGACGAGGCAATGCGCCTTACGCCGCCAAAGCGCCTAACTCTAGAGGCTGCAATTTCGTGGATTGATGATGATGAATTGGTCGAGGTGACGCCAAAATCAATTAGGATTCGCAAAACCGAATTAAACGCAAGCTTTAGAAAACGTCGCCCAGGGCAAAGCTAGATTAAATCTGGCTTTTAATAGTTTCGATAAGGGCTTGTGCCGCCTCTATTTGGTATGGTATGGCCGCGCCTTTTCCCCAAACTGGTGCGGGCCATGCAAAGTCGGCTTGGTTGCGGCCAATTACGTGAATGTGTAATTGACTTACGACATTGCCTAATGCGCCAATATTGATTTTTTCTACTCCATCAAAGTCGCCAATAATTTTGGCAATTTGCATGGCCTCATTAAAGATTTGGTTTTGGGAATTTGTGTCTAATAAATGGAGTTCTACAGCGCCTTTGATTTTCGGCACTAATATAGTCCATAAATAGCGGCTATCATTCATCAAGAGCAATTTGCAAACTCCAAACTCGCAAATTGGAATCGTATCTTTTTCTAATTGCGGGTGAAGCGAGAAAGCCAATTATGCAATCTCGCAAGCTTCATTAAACGAAAGCCTTGGTAAGCGTGGGTGAATTTTCTCGCCAGAGCGATTACCAAGATTGATAAGGAAATTTGATTTCCAACCATTTTGCGCAAAAAACTCTTTATCCACACCCGCATTATCAAAGCCCGCCATTGGCCCACACTCAAGGCCAAGCGCGCGCGCCGCAATTATCATGTAGGCTGCGCCCAAAGTAGCATTCATATGGCCTGCGGCTTGTCCTTGATCTGGACTTTGCGCGAACCATTCGCGCGCCTCTGGTGCATGGGGGAATAATTGGGGAACCTTGTCATAGAATTTTGGGTCAAATGCGGCAATTATTGTAATGGGCGCTTTCATAGATTTATCGACATTGCCAGGTGCCAAATATGGCCTTAAGCGCTCTTTGGCGCTTTGTGATTTAACAAAATAAAATCTAGCGGGGTTACAATTTGCCGCAGTGGGCCCCATCTTTGCTATATCGTATAATTGATTCAATACAGCATCTTCAATAGTGTTGGGTAAAAAGTCATTTATTGTTCGCGCCTCAAGGAATAGTTGATTTAGAGCATCTTGCGAAAGTGAGTTCATTACATTAGCCTTCATTATTGCTATAGAAATTTTGTTTATTCATTAAGCATAAACAATAATGAAATCAATTGTAACTTGTTCGATAAAGCGATAAGTCAAAATAAAAGAATTCAAAATAGAGATTAGTATGCATAAAAAAATTAGAAAAGCCGTATTACCTGTCGCAGGTTTTGGAACTAGGGTTTTGCCGGCCACAAAAAGCTTGCCTAAAGAAATGCTTCCGGTTTTTGATCGCCCCGCAGTTCATTGGGTTGTCGAAGAGGCAATTGAAGCGGGAATAGAGCATTTTGTTTTCATTACGGGGCGCAATAAAACCTCGATTTCTGATTATTTCGATAGGGCGTTTGAACTCGAAGATACCTTAGCAAAGGCAGGAAAAACCAAGCAATTAGAAATGCTACAAAACATGCTGCCGGTGGCCGGTTCCAAATCTTTTGTTCGCCAGCAATCACCTTTGGGTTTGGGCCATGCGGTCTGGTGCGCGCGCGAAATCATTGGCGATGAACCGTTTGCAGTTCTGCTTCCTGATGTTTTGATACAGGCGGAAAAATCATGTCTGCATCAAATGGTTGATGCCTATAATCAAGTTGGCGGCAATATTATTGCGGTTGACCGAGTGCCAATGGATCAAGTTTCATCTTATGGCGTAATTGCACACGGCGAATGTAATGGAAATATTCTACCAATTACAAATATGATTGAAAAGCCAAAACGCGAAGCTGCGCCGAGTAATCTAAAAATTACGGGCCGCTATATTTTGCAGCCTGAAATATTTAAAATTCTTGAAACGCAAGAGCGCGGCGCAGGCGGTGAAATTCAATTAACTGATGCCATGCATACTTTGCGCGAAACCCAACCGTTTTTTGGTCTCGAATTTGAAGGCAGGGATTTTGATTGTGGCTCACGCGAAGGTTATACAGAGGCATTCCTAGCCTATGCTCTAAAAGACGAGGAATTGGGTGAAAGCATTCGCAAAATTGCGCAAGAGCTTATTCAAAGCTAAATATTAAATGGTTGATGCGAGTAATGTTATGAGTGAGGGCAATGCCAACAAGCTAAAAATTGGTGTAGCGGGCGCCGGCGTTTTCGGCGGGTTTCATTCTGCAAAAATTGTGAATGACAGTCGCGCAGAATTCATTGGTGTTTATGATCAAAGCCTAGAGCGGGCAGAATTTTTAGCGCAAAAGCATTCTGGGCGTGGCTTTGACGATATTGATGAATTTTTTAAACAAATTGATGCTTTAATTGTCGCAACTCCGGCAACAACTCATGGCCATATTGCGCTAGCAGCCTTAAAAGCTGGCAAGCATTGTCTCGTTGAAAAACCATTGGCTGCAAATCCAACGGTCGCAAACCTATTGTGTAATCTGGCCGAAGAGAAAAAGCTTGTTTTACAAGCCGGACATCAAGAGCGATACATATTTAAAGCTATGGGTCTTTTAGAAATTAGCGAGCGCCCCAAAAGTTTCGAGGCGGTTCGAATCGGGCTTCCTTCCGTTCGCGGTGCGGATGTTTCGGCGACCTATGATTTGATGATTCATGATTTAGATTTAGCGTCACTCTTGTTTCGATCAAAGCCTAAAGCAATTAAATCTAAACGCCTATCGGGGAGTGCGGAAAATCCCGATGCCATAGAAGCAGAAATTGTGTTTGAAAGTGGCGGTGTGGCAAAATTTATCGCTAGCCGTGCCAGCGAGGAGCGCGAAAGAACAACAAAAATAGTCTATGAAAAAGGCGAAATGACTATTAATTATATATCGCGTGAATTTAAAGATACTACTGGCTTTAATCTTAATGCGGATTTTGCCGAGCGTATAAAAGATCCGATGCAACAGGCAACGAGTGATTTCATAACTTCAATAATTGACGGTGCACCAATTTCAATTCCGGCGCGCGAAGCCGAATGGGCGGTAATATTGGCACAAAAAATCGACGATGCCCAAAAATAAAGGCCCGCAATTTTCGATTATCATTGTTGCCTATAATAGCGACGAAGATATGGGGCGATTGTTTGATTGCCTAGAGCGGCAGACTTTCAAAGACTTCGAAACAATTCTATTGGATAATGCGTCACCTAAGATTCCAGTGTCGAGCGATAGTGCAAACCGCGCTGATGTCTTTATTCAAAACCAAGAAAATATAGGCTTTTCCCGCGCCAATAATCAAGCAGCGAAAATTGCAAAAGGCGATTGGCTTTGCTTATTAAACCCCGATGCATTTCCCAATTCTGATTGGCTAGAGCAGATTGCGCATGCTATTAAAAAATATCCAGATACGGAGGCATTCGGTTCCTTGCAAATGCTTGATGGTGAGGACGGACTATTGGACGGCGCGGGCGATTGCTTTTCTATTTCTGGAATAGCTTGGCGCGGTGGTCATCGAAAGCCAATTCCGACAGAATTATTTGATGGGCAATGCTTTTCACCATGTGCCGCCGCCGCAATTTGGAAACGCGAAAGATTTGCCGAATTGGGCGGCTTTGAAGAAAGCTTTAATTCCTATTATGAAGATGTAGATTTAGGGTTCCGCCACCGCCTATTAGGAGGCACGACAATTCAACTAACAAAAGCAATTGTTCATCATCGCGGATCTGGATCTAGTTCGCGCTATTCTGAATATGCGGTTTTCCATGGCATTCGCAATCGGCTTTGGGCCTATATAAGATTAATGCCAAGTCTCTCTTTTTGGGTATTTTTGCCAATTCATATTCTTGCTACATTTGCGCTTTGGTTGCATGCTATTTATCGTGGTGCCGGCTTGGCCTATGCGCGCGGTATCATTGCTGGCATAGGCGGCATTGGTGCTTCATGGGAAGAGCGGAAATTAATTCAAAAATCCCGAAAAATCGATGCGACTGAAATTTTACGCCAAATGTCTTGGTCACCATTTGCGCTTTTACGCCGAGCTATTGTCCTAAAGGATTTAGAATAGACCTTAAATTGATGGAATGGTTTCAACCAAACCATTTCCAAATCTGATTGGTTCAATGCGCTTGCAGAGACCTGTTTTGGCGTCGATTTCAGCAAATACGCCACAAGCCATTCCGCGCCCGCTTGCTGGTTCATGGCGTTGATATGGAAGGCGAACAGATTGGCGCCGAACCGATATTTCCTTATTCATGCCTAAAACGCTATCATAATCGCCGCACATTCCGAGGTCGGTGATATAGCCTGTCCCATGTTCGAGTATGCGATAATCCGCCGTCGGAACATGTGTGTGCGTGCCAACTACTAGGCTTACGCGGCCGTCAAGAAAATGGCCAATTCCTTGCTTCTCACCGCTCGCTTCGGCATGGACATCGACGATTATGCAATCTGCCATCTCTTTTAATGGACATACGGAAATCTCGCGTTCGAGCGCTGAATATGGGCAATCAAGACTATCCATATAGAGGCGGCCCATCACCGAAACTACAAGGATCTGAAAACCATTAATGCTAAACAATTGTGCGCCGCGCCCAGGGGCATTGGTTAGGCTTGGATAATTGCAAACCCGCAGCAATCTCGTTTCGCGCTCGATATAGGTTAAAGCCTCTCTTTGATCCCATTCATGATTACCAAGAGTAATGCAATCTGCGCCAGCATTAAAAATTTCTTCGGCTACCGATTGAGTTATGCCAAATCCGCCAGCCGCGTTCTCGCCATTCACACAAACAAAATCTAGAGCTAATTGTGATTTTATACTCGGCAAGCGAGCTGATAAAATATCGCGCCCTGCTCTACCGACAACATCACCAAAAAATGCAATCCTCATAATTATTTACTTTCAAATCTTTGTGGTAGCTGATTTAGCATGACGCGCGCCCTTGTTTGTAACAATCCAATCAAGGGGCTCGTCGTGGGCCTCATGAGGCACAGCTTCAACTTCTTGCGCACTATAGGCGATACCAATGGTTTTGATTTTTTTATTGGCCTTTAATTGGAAAATTGCTTTATCATAAAAGCCGCCGCCATATCCGAGCCGTCTGCCATATTTATCATATGCTAATAGAGGCACTAAAAGCCAGTCTGGCTCAATAATTGGTGAGCTTTCCAAAGGTTCTCTTATGCCAAAGGCGCTTTGCTCTAATAGGTCGCCAAAATCATAAATATGAAAATCAAGCATCTGCTTTTTCTTGTTTACCCTCGGGAGCGCCAAGATCGCGCCTTGGGTTTGCAATTTACGCATTAATGCTATGGGGTCGATTTCACTATCCATAGGCATATAGCCAGCAATTATTAGGCCATTTGGCGAAGTTTGGATGTCGAAATTACTTGCCAAAGCTTCACCAGCATTTAGCTCTGTCTCATGGGCTGCTTGCCGCGCTTCAATCGCTTTTTTCCGCGCTATACGTTTAGTCTCAAACATAAAATTTATTTCTAACCACGTTCATAGCCGTGGGGCTTGTAGGGTGCGGAACCACAATTCCGTAAAGCGTTGAACTTCTCCGTGCGACCTGAAAATCAGGTGGGCGTCGGGTAGTAAGAACCACGATTCAAACCATAGCCAACTCCCTAGGAAGAGTTAGGTCAGCGAGAATGATACGCTCTACAAAAACCGCAGAACCGCAGAACTCATTTAGGAGCATAAATCGAGTTTAGCAAGTCTTTGGAATTTATTCTTCATTTAGGGCTAAGTCGCAACACACGCCCTTCGGGTTCGTCGGTTAAAATAATAATTGCGCCATCATTGGCTGTAATAATGTTGCGAAAGCGAGTTTGCATATCCGCAAGCAATATTTCTTGATCAATTACCTTTTGGCCATCTAAATCAATGCGGCGTATTTGTTGCCCCGCTAGCGCGCTAACCAAAAGATCACCCTTCCAGCTTTTAAACATATCTTTATCGTAAAATGTCATTCCCGATGGCGCGATTGAAGGCACCCAATAAATCAATGGCTGCTCAAGGCCAGGTAGGGCAACATGATCCGATATTTTTATTCCTGAATATCCTATTCCATAAGTGATTTTGGGCCAGCCGTAATTCTTGCCCTTTTCCAAAATATTAATTTCATCACCGCCTCTTGGCCCATGCTCATGCTGATAAATAATTTTGTTGGTTTTATCATATGCAAGCCCTTGGGAGTTTCTATGCCCCAAAGTGAAATGCGAATATTCGGATCCATCGTCCTTAATTTGGACTATTTTTCCCAAATCCGATTTCGGGTTTTGCGCTTCATCTTTATAATCAAAACCATCACCAATACTCAGCAATAAAGAATTATCAGGCAGGAATAAAATACGCCCGCTAAAGTGTGCACCGCCCTTTTTCGAAGGGTTTGCTTTGTAGATTTCGGCTATGTCCTCAAGTTTTTCGCCAACTAATTTCGCGCGCACTAATGTTGTGGCATTGTCTTTTTCATTTCCTTTTGAAAAACTAAGATAAATCAGATTATTTTTGGCAAAATCTGGATGCAAAGCAACATCTAAAAGCCCGCCTTGACCATCGTAAAATACTTGGGGAACACCGGCTATTGGCGCGGATAATTTCCCATTTTGCAAAAGACGTAAACGACCTGGCTTTTCGGTTATTAAATAATCACCATTAGGAAGCGCGGCAATTCCCCAAGGAAACTCTAGGCCCGAGGCAATAGTTTCGACTTTTAAGGAGACTTTTGAAGTTTGTGCGGTATCCGAGCGCGGTGCATCGGCACCATTTTGCGCGCAAGCGGATATTATTATTGCTAAAGATAATGCGAAGATATTTTTTCTCATTACCTAGTCTATCATACTATTTATTTTTGAGAATAGCTTTTCTTAGACCGCGAAGTGAGTTTCCGAGATAAAATTGCTGTATTTGGTCAAAGTCGCTTTTGTGAATAATTCTTTCTTCCGCTTTTCCAGCTTCAAGCATTTCTTCGCGCAATATGCCAGGCAATAGACCAGAACTAATGGGCGGGGTGTAAATTTTGCCGTTTCCGAATTTGACGAAAATATTAGTCCTTGAGCCTTCTGTTAGTTCGCCGCGCTCATTAAAATATATTATTTCATCAGCTCCAGCTTTTTGGCAAAGGTTTTGCCATTCTTCATCATAAAGATGGCGTAGGCTGGTTTTGTGAAATAGCCATGGATTGTCAGATTGCATTATCGTGGGGGATATTATGAATGACATATCATCATTTGATGGTTTGTATTCCAAATAGGAAAGTCTGGCCTCATTATGAATTTCTAATTTCACACGGGCGCTTTTAGTGCCGGAATCTGGTTTGAAGTTTTCTAATAAAGACAAAATTTCTTCTTTATTGATTGCTTTAGAGAGTGCTTTTGCTGAATTGAACAAGCGTTTAAGGTGGCGCTCTTTGCGCACAAATCCCATTTCGCTATTCCAAAGCATGGTTTCAAAAATGCTAAAATCCTTTGTCGATTTATCGATGAAACTGGCCTTTAATAAACACTCCTGATACTCATCATCGGCATTTGAATCATGCACAATTCCCGACCCTATTCCCATTTTCAAAGAATTGTTTTTTATGGTCATTGTGCGGATTGCAACATTAAATATTGCTTTATTGTCGGGGGTAAAATGCCCAATCGCGCCGCAATAGATTCCCCTTGGTCTTGTTTCATATTTTCTGATTTGCTCTTGGGCGGAAATTTTGGGCGCACCAGTTATCGAGCCGCATGGAAAAATTGCCTTTATAATTTCATTTATGCCAATATTTGGCCTAAGTCTTGAATTAATCACCGATACCATTTGATGAAGCGTGCCATAAGTCTCAACTTCAAATAATTTATCAACCCGAACACTTCCGCTCTCGCTAATTCTTGAAAGATCATTGCGCATTAAATCAACAATCATTAAATTTTCGGCGCGTTGCTTTTCATCCTTTTGAAGTTTTTCAATATTTTTGCTATCTTTTACGGGATCTATAGATCTTGTGATTGTCCCCTTCATTGGCATAACCATAATATCTGCGCCGTTCAGTTCAAAAAATATTTCGGGGCTGCGCGAGAGTATTGAGAAGTTATCGCCTATTATAAGGCTTCCACATTTGGACTTTTGCTGGTTCCTGAGAGCCAAATATAGGGCGATTGGGCTTCCTTTAAAGTCAAAATTAACGTCAAATGTGAAATTGGTTTGATAAATGGTTCCCGCTTTTATCGAATTGTGAATTTGCGCAAATGTGTCTGCATATTCTTCTTTTGATAGCGAAAATTTTTGACTTAATAATTGGAAACCACCCCCTATAGCGGCGGTTTGTAATATTTCTTCAATTTGTGAATTGGTTAGGATTTCCCGGTCTTTATAAACACCAAACCAGATTAAAGGTTCATTATAAGAGGGCTGGAGGTGCTTTTCTAAAACCTCCTCAAAGCAATAGCCCAGCTCATAGGAAAAATAGCCGGCAAGAAAATAGCCGCGCCCAAGCGCATTTTGAATTTGCGCTAATGCGCTTTGAACGTGGTTTATCGATGGGGCAATTATTGTCTCAATCGGATTTTGATAAAGAAAAGATGGCGCGCCATCAATTAGATTATTATCAATTAAAATAGTGCCTGCCTTAAACACCACACCACCTGTATAATTGAGCGCTAATTTGCGACATCGCAAACTTTAATTATTTGGGCACCATCAGGATTAAAGGGAAGGGTCTTTACAATAGACATGTAAATACAAGTGTCTTTGGTTTCCATTTTATCGCAGCCGCGTTCATTTGCGCTAGTAGTCTCATCTTTGCGGCATTCAAAGCCCATAGATTTTAGTCCAGCTTCGACTGCTTCGGTTTTAGAATCTGCTGGAAATTTCTCTTTGATTTGCGCTTTGAATTTAGCGCTTGCTTCTGTGTCAACGTCAAAGTTCTTTACGACTTTTTCGCCCTTTTTAGGGGTTGCGGCATCGTCGCCGGATGGCGAATTTACACTTTTTAATTGATCGCAAGCCATCAAAGAGATGGCCAATAATGCTATTGCGGCATAGTTTTTCATTTGCATCGAGCTTTCCCTCAATTAATAAAGCGCCAATTGGTCTGGCCACCGGCATCAGTAATTTCAACCCCCAATTCGCCTAGTTCTTTGCGAATTTCATCGGCCCGCGCCCAATCTTTTTGCGCGCGCGCATTTGTGCGCTCTTCGACAAGCGCATTAACTTTTGTTGTAATATCATCGCCAGTTTGGTCAGCCTTTTTTGCAAACCATTCATTTGTTTTTAGTTGTAATACACCCAATAAATTCCCAGCAGCCTTCAACTCGCCAATGATTGCGCACTTCTCGTCACCAGACTTGGCTTTATTTGCGTCGCGCGCAAGACGTGACAATTCAGCGAGCGCTTTTGGCGTATTCAAATCATCGCAAAGCGCATCTATTGTTCCAGGGCAATTTGTTGGGGGCGTATCATCATGATAATCTAAGACCCTATAGAGCCTATCAAGGGTTTTAACGCTGCGCTCTATTAGTTCATCATTCCAATCAAGTGGCGCGCGATAATGCGCCGAAAGCATTGCAAACCTAATTGCTTCGGGTGGAAACTTATTGCACAATTCCTCTATATTTAGGACATTCCCAAGGCTCTTGGACATTTTTTCCGAACCCATGTTCAAAAAGCCATTATGCATCCAAATATTTGCAAGCTTTACGCCCTGATGCGCACATTCGGATTGGGCAATTTCATTTTCATGATGGGGAAAAATTAAATCGTGGCCACCGCCGTGAATATCAATGGTCTGACCCAAATTCTTGGCAATCATCGCCGAACATTCAATATGCCAGCCTGGGCGACCGTTTCCAAAAGGGCTTTCCCAAAATGGCTCGTCTGGCTTTGCGGCCTTCCAAAGGGCGAAATCTGCGGGGTCCTTTTTGTTTTCATCAATATCAACTCTCGCGCCACTGCGCATTTCATCGAGATTACGCCCTGAGAGACGCGCATAATTTTCCATTGATGGAACATGAAAATAAACGCCATCATCAGATCTATAGGCGTGCCCAAGCTCAATTAGCTTTGAAACTAACTCAATAATCTCATTAATGTGGCCAGTTACCTTTGGCTCTATATCGGGCATTTCGACATTCAATCTTTTCATATCATCATGATAGATTTGCGTAAATTTTTCAGTGATTACGCCGATTTCAACTCCGGCCTCAAGTGCGGCGGCATTTATTTTATCGTCAATATCGGTAATGTTTCGGGCATAAATTACATTTTCTTTGCCGTAAATTGTGCGTAATAACTTCGCCATTACATCAAAAACAATTGCTGGCCTGAAATTACCAATATGGGCGCGATTATAAACCGTAGGCCCACAGACATACATAGTTACCCGATTATTGTCTATCGGGACAAGGACGGTCTTTTGGCGCGCCATCGTATTGAATATTTTTATTTTCTGCATATTCGAACTTGTTTTTGACTCAATGATAATTAGATGCAATAATGTGAATACTTAGGTGCCAATAATACATATCGGCACTTAATGAAACACCTGTGTTTGT
Source organism: uncultured Caulobacteraceae bacterium (assembly GCA_964442095.1). Classification (GTDB taxonomy): domain Bacteria; phylum Pseudomonadota; class Alphaproteobacteria; order Caulobacterales; family Aquidulcibacteraceae; genus Pseudaquidulcibacter. The sequence continues at coordinate 18,381 of CAYTWK010000001.1, forward strand.
AATTTCGCAATCGCAGCCAATATTGTCATGTATTGCTATTAAAAAATACTATGACGAAATCGGGCGGGCGTTAAGACCAAAATGAAACCCCAAGTTTCTATTCTGGCTCGACCCCCGTCCCCTATAGGGGATGAATAATGGATATGATTAATACAGTGCCTGCGGATATTGTTCGGCCAAGCCGCGAAGAGGCTATGGCAGCGGTAAGGACGCTTTTGAAATGGGCCGGTGATGATCCAGACCGCGAAGGACTTCTTGATACTCCAAAGCGCGTCGTGAACGCTTATCAGGAATTTTTTGCAGGATATGATCAAGATCCAGAGCAAGAATTAACTCGAACTTTCGAAGAAGTAGGCGGGTATGAAGATATAGTAATGCTGCGTGACATCGAAGTTGAAAGCCATTGTGAGCATCATATGGTGCCAATTTTGGGCAAGGCGCATATTGCATATATGCCGAAAAATCGCGTTGTTGGCATTTCGAAAATTGCCCGCGTTGTCGAAATTTTCGGCAAGAGACTACAGACCCAAGAGACAATGACTGCGCAAATATCGGATTGTATTATGCGCACTTTGCAGCCGCTTGGGGTCGCAATATTGATTGATGCAAAGCACCAATGCATGACAATGCGCGGCGTTCATCACCCAAATGTTGCGACAATAACGACCCAATTTACAGGAGTTTTCAAAGAAAACCCAGAGCTTAAAGATAGATTTTTGAGGTTATGCAAAATCTAACCGAAAGTCTAACGCAAGAGCAAGTCAAAGAGATTGAATTTGGCTCTATCTTAAAGCCTAAATTCGATGCAAATGGGCTTGTAGCGGCGATTGCCCAATGCGTGAAAACTAAAAATGTTTTGATGCTTGCCTATATGAATAGGGAGGCTTTGGACAAAACCATAGAAACTGGCTTTGCGCATTATTATTCACGTTCGCGCCAAAAACTATGGCTAAAGGGTGAAAGCTCGGGCCAATTACAGAGCGTAAAAGAATTGCGGATAGATTGCGATCAAGACGCGATTTTGCTTTTGGTCGAAGTTGGCGGTGATGGTGGATGCTGCCATAATGGCTTTGAAAATTGCTTTTACCGAGTTTTGAATGAATCAAATCTTGTAATTACAGGGCAAAAACCTTTAAAAAAGACCTGTGATTAATAATTCATCTTTGCGTATAGAAAATTTATCGCTGCAGCGCGGCGATAGGGTTCTTTTGCGTGGTTTCAATCTTTTGGCTCAAGCGGGCGAAGCGATAGAATTGCGCGGCGCAAATGGCTCTGGCAAGACAACTTTATTGCGCGCAATTGCCGGCCTTCACGAGGCAAAGTCAGGCAAAATTATTCTTTCCGGTAATGATGAATTCGAAAACTCTGATTATATCGGCCTTTTGTCACATTCTGATGCGGTAAAAGCTAATGAAATGATTGGTCTGCAATTGGATTTTTGGGCGAATATTTTCGGTTCCAATAAAGGTGAAATCGCTGAAATTGCGCAAAAACTAAAGATTTCTCGACTTTTGGGATTGATGGGTGGATCTTTAAGCGCGGGTCAAAAGCGTCGGGTTGCAATTGCTAGGCTGCTTTTATCGCATCGCCCAATTTGGCTTTTAGATGAACCGGCTGCTCCTTTAGATATTGATGGCCGCGATATTCTTGGCGCAGTATTAAATGAACATATCGCGTTGGGTGGAATTATTATTGCCGCTGTGCATGATGCATTGCCGATTAAAAGTGTCAGAAAAGTGCAAATTAAGGCGTTCGAAAGTGGGGAAAGAAAATGACCCTCTTAAAACAAGTTTTTGCAATAATTCACAGAGAGATTAGGATTAATCTAGGTAATGGCGGCGGCGCCTATTTGCCCAGCGCCTTTTTTGCTGGTTCCGTATTAATGGTTCCCTTTGCCTTGGGGCCTGATAGTGAATTATTGCGCAAAATTGGCCCAGGTTATCTTTGGCTTGGCCTAGCTTTGGCGTGCCTAGTTTCTCTTGATAGATTGTTTCAAGCCGATCTTGATGACGGCAGCTTTGATCAAATCTTCTTATTTCCTATCCCGCTTAGCCTCGTCATGCTGGCAAAACTAATCGGGCAATTTATAGCGGTGATATTGCCATTATTAATTGCTATGCCGATTGGGGCGATATTGCTTAATATAGAGGCGAAATATATTTTGCCGCTATTGGCGCAATTATTTATTGGCGCATTTGCCATGTTTTTAACGGGCGGTATCGGCGCTGCTTTGGGGGCGGGTATAAAGCGCGGTGGTCTTTTGGTCGCTTTATTGGCGCTCCCTCTTTATGCTCCAATATTAATCTTTGGTGCTTCATCTGCCAATGTAATTACTCAAGGCATGGCATTTTTTAATCAAGGGTTTTTGTTTGTTTGTATGATTTCCCTATTTGGCATCGTCCTAAGTCCCTTGGCCATCGCGAGCGCAATGCGCCTACACGCTGATTAGATTTGTAGGGATAATTTTGCTTTGACTTTCACTTGGATTGTGCAAATATGCTCTAATGAAAGCTATATTATCAAATATTCCAGGGCCTCCTGAAACTCTCGAGATTGCTGACATTCCAATTCCAAACCCTAACCCATATGAAGTTAGGATTAAGGTGAAATCTGTCGGCGTAAATTATTTTGACGCTCTGATTATTGAGGATAAATATCAATTTCGGCCGCCAAGACCGTTTGCGCCATGTTCGGAAATTTCCGGCATAATCGATTCCGTTGGTGAAAAGGTTTCCGGTTTTTCAATTGGCGATAGAGTGCTTGCAAATGTCAGTCATGGCGGTCTCGCGGAATATGCGTGTGCTGGCTTTGACAAATGCTATAAAATTCCCGAAATAATGGATTTTGATAGCGCCGCTGGCTTTTTTATTACCTACGGAACTAGCTATCACGCTTTAAAGCAAAGGGCAGCTTTGCAGGCGGGTGAAACTTTGCTTGTATTGGGTGCAGCTGGTGGCGTTGGTCTTGCTGCTGTGGAGCTTGGGGTTGCAATGGGCGCAAAGGTTATTGCGGCTTGTTCTAGCCAAGAAAAGCTTGATGTCGCGATTAAGCATGGCGCAAGCTCGGGCATTGTCTATCCATTGGGCCCATTTGACAGCACAGGTAAAAAGGAATTGAGTGCATTATTTAAAAATGCCTGCGGTGCGAATGGCCCAGATGTTGTTTATGATGCTATCGGCGGCGATTATTCGGAGGCTAGTTTTAGATCTATCGCATGGAACGGGCGCTTTTTAGTGGTTGGATTCCCATCTGGAATACCATCTATACCGCTTAATTTACCGCTTCTAAAGTCTGGAAATATTATGGGTGTGTTTTGGGGCGCTTTCACCGAACGCGAAAAAGAGGCGAATAGGCAGAATATTGAAGAATTAATGGCATTTTACGCGAATAATCAAGTTAAACCCTTCATAAGCCAAGTCTTTTCATTTGAAGATGGCGCCGAGGCGATTGCTCATTTAGCTAGCCGTAAGGCAATGGGTAAAGTTATTATTAGTATCCCATAAAATGCATGAATATTTTTTATGAATGATGCCAATGAATATGAATTTAGCGCTAAAATGTGGCTTTGGCATGGTGGCAAGGCCGCTTGGAGCTTTATTAGCCTGCCGCAAAATATAAGTGATGAAATCTATTTTTCCAGCAAATTACGTGCAATGGGACGCGCACGCGGCTTTGGTAGCGTTAAGGTGCGCGCAACTATTGGCAATAGTGAATGGGAAACATCAATCTTCCCATCAAATGAGAGCAAGTGCTATATTTTGCCAGTCAAAAAGACCGTTAGAATAGCCGAAGATTTGGTTTATGACAAAGATATAGAAATCAAAGTCAAAACCATTGGATGAAATTGTCGCCGAACTAGCTCATGAGGGCAGCGGCATCAGTCTCGCCGGTTCTAATTCTCATGGCTTGCTCTAGGTCGAGAACAAATATTTTTCCATCACCAATTTTGCCCGTATTTGCCGCGGCTGAAATAAGCTCTATTAGACGAGGTGCCGCATCATCATTAACAGCGGCTTCAATCTTTACTTTTGGCAATAATTTTACTTCATATTCTGCACCGCGATATACTTCAGTTTTGCCTTTTTGCCGTCCATATCCGCGAACTTCGGTAACAGTTAGACCAGAGACACCCGCTTCTGATGCTGCGTCCAAAACTGTATCCAAGCGGCTTGGCTTAATAATGGCTATGATAAATTTCATTGTTATCCCCATGAAAGATCTGAATGTCTAAGGCTTTGTTTGTAAACCTAAGTTATATTAATAATCGAGAAATTTGAAACATTGCAATGACAAAGATAAAAATATTCCGCTAAAGCACAAAATTTGTGCGTTTATTCGGTCTTATTGTTTAAAAAACTAGCGTGAATTGGTGCGAATTTGGCTTTTTGCTTTATTGGACCAACAATTGCGCCGCCAAAAAGGCGCTTTTTTGCTTTCAAAACTAATAGTCCACCAATGGCTGGCCATAATTTAATGCCTATTTTTTCCCAAACTTCGGCATATTTTTTTGATAGGCCGATTGAGAAGGGCGGAAATGTTAGTATCTTCTTTATATTGTGAACTTCGAACATTGACTCGTCCAAGAGCCTATTTATCTGCGATTTGCTATAGGGACGTGAATGGCCAAATGGTGTAATATCAAATTGTGCCCATGCGCTGCGGCGGTTGGTAATAATGAAAATTATTTCGCCTTCATCCTTAATGACCCGCCACAATTCTCGCAATAATTTTTTTGGGCTTTTTGCGCCCTCTATGCCGTGAATGCATATAATCGTATCAAAGCTAGAATCAGCAAAAGGCAGATTATTCTCGTTGCCTACTAGGGTTTTGTTCGGGGCATCGTTTGGCCATTTTCCAATTCCCACTTCATGAGGAATAAAATTGGCGCGAATACCAGAATTTGAATTCATCCTCTCAATAAAGGGCGCTGCATAGCCAAAACCGAGAATTTCACTGTTCAGATTATTGCCAATCAATTTATCGATTTGGTTTTCCACACAATTTATTACCAATTGGCCCAATTTGCTTTGGTAAAATCGACTTAACTCGTCTATATTATTATGCATTTTACGCCCTAGAAAAGAGGTTTAATGTTACAAGTATATCAATTCCCATGTCTTAAAGATAATTACGGTTATATTATAATTGATGAGGCAAGCAAGAGAGTAGCTACCATAGATTCGCCCGATGCCGAAGCTATCATTGATAAAGCAAAATCATTAAATATCAAAATAGATGAAGTTTGGAATACACATTGGCATCCAGATCATGCAGGCGGCAATGCCAAGCTGAAGCAAGAATTTGGCGCTCAAATATTTGCACCCAATGAAGTTAAAAGCCACGGTTTTATAGCCGATACAATTATAGAACCAGGGCAATCAATTAGCCTTGGCAATTCTAAAGCCGAGATAATTGATGTATCTGGCCACACAATGGGGCATATTGCCTTTAGCTTTAAAGAGCAAAAGAAAATATTCCTTGGCGACGCTCTTTTTGCGCTTGGCTGCGGCAGAATCTTTGAAGGCACTCCAGAACAGACCTATAATAGCCTATTGCGCCTAATGGATTTGGATGATGAAACCCTTGTATATTGCGCACATGAATATAGTTTGGCCAATGCAATATTCTGTGAAAGCTTGGGTCTTAGTAATGATAAGCTAAAGAACAGAGTTTCGCAGATTAAGCAAATGCGGGAAGATGGCAAACCTACAATACCGACGACAATTGGAATAGAGAAGGCCACTAGTCCTTTTCTACTCGCGGATTATGAAAATCTTGTCAAAGAGCTTGGATTATTGGGAAAAAGCAAACTCGAGGTCTTTGCAACAATTCGCAAAATGAAGGATGATTTTTAGCCAATAAAATGTTTGAGATTTTTTACTTGCATTCTAAAAATATTCCAATATATTAGTATTTGCGAATATAATGGAATATTAATATGAACGAGAAAATCCAATCGAATAATGACCCTGTAATAAAGAGCTTCTTTGATGAACCGTCTATGACATTTTCATATGTCGTCAGCGATTCTCAAACAAAGGCTTGCGCGATAATTGATAGCGTGATGGGTTTTGACTTAGATACTGGCCGCTCAAATTTTATTAGCGCTGATAAGATTATCGAATATATAACTGATAATTCGCTTCGGGTTGAGTGGATAATCGAAACCCATATTCATGCGGATCATCTATCAGCGGCACAATACCTAAAAAGCAAATTAGGTGGAAAAATTGCGGTTAGCGAGAAAGTAAACCAAATACAGAGTATATTTGGCAAAGTCTTTAATGCGGGCGTTGGCTTCGCAATCAATGGCGCGCAATTTGATTATTTGTTTAAAGATGATGAAGATTACTCAATTGGAAATCTTAAGGCGCACGCAATTTTGACACCCGGACATACGCCAGCGTGTATGACGCATATAATTGAAGATGCGGTTTTTGTTGGCGACACTATATTTATGCCTGATGTTGGGACGGCCCGGGCCGACTTCCCTGGCGGTAATGCGCGCGCGCTCTATGCTTCTATTAAGAAGATCCTATCTCTACCTGATGATTATCGCCTGTTTATGTGCCACGACTATCCGAATAATGGCAGAGAAATCGAGCATCATAGCACAATTAGAGATCAGCGAGAATATAATATCCATGTAAATGAAAGCGTGTCTGAGGCGGAATTTGTTTCTATGCGCGAAGCGCGAGATAAAACCTTAAACCTTCCCAAACAAATTCTTCAATCAGTTCAAGTTAATATGAGAGCTGGTCATTTTCCCGAACCTGAAAATAATGGAATTGCCTATATAAAAATTCCAATTAATCACTTCTAGGCGAATGTAATTTATCTTTCTCGATAGGAAAAGCTAGTGTTTGAAACAATAAATACAATCGCGTCAGGTGGATTAATTGGCTTTTCGCTTGGGCTAATTGGTGGCGGTGGATCAATCCTCGCGACGCCTCTATTATTGTATTTTGTCGGAATGTCATCGCCGCATCTTGCCATTGGAACTGGCGCCTTGGCTGTCTCGGCAAATGCATACGCCAGCGTAATAAGCCACGCCTATAAAGGAAATGTTTGGTGGAGAGGCGGCATTCTATTTGCAATTATTGGAACTTTGGGTGCATTCTTGGGATCAAGCCTAGGGAAGGTGATTGATGGCCAAACCCTGATGCTTTTATTTGGCTTTCTTATGTTGATTGTGGGTGCTTTAATGTTGCGACCGCGCATTGAAACTTCTGGCGAATTATCAGGAACTTCTTCGAAAAATTATGTCTTACTTGGTATATTGGCACTCTTTTCGGGAGCGGCGTCTGGGTTTTTCGGCATTGGCGGCGGATTTCTAATAGTGCCTGCCCTCATTTATGCGACATCAATGCCGACCATTAAGGCCGTCGGAACCTCACTCTTATCGGTCGGCACTTTTGGCCTCGCAACGTCAATAAATTATGCACTTGATGGGCTGATAGATTGGAAACTCGCGGGCTTTATGATCTTAGGCGGGATAATTGGCGGCATATTTGGCTCAAAATTATCTGCCAAGCTTGGAAAAAATAAAGATACTCTAAGCCGTATCTTTGCGGTTCTAATCTTTATTGTGGCTTGTTATGTAATATATAAAAGTGGCTCAAAAATTTTTCAGCTAGTGTAATTTACCAATAATATTTATTTGCGGACATAATCTAAAAACACCGGCAAACAATCACCTAGTCTTTTTTCTTCATATCTTGTGGTGAAATGATCCACCGGGACTTTATATGTGCCGTCGGCGCTTTCGATTGCATTATTATCTATCAATGTGAAATCGGCGCTTGTCGCCATAATTTCCTTAATTTGTTCGACATAATCCGCCCAGTCACTGGCAATCCTCAAGCGGCCATTTGCCTTCAAGAGACGCGATAGTTGCGCTATAAAATCCGCATTTAAAATCCTGCGTTTATTATGCTTTGCCTTTTGCCAAGGATCTGGAAATAAGACGAAAACTCTATCTATCGAATTTGGGGCAAATTTTTCTATTACGGGCCTTACATCATCATCTATAAGACGAATGTTTTTCAAACCAAAATCTGTAATTTGGCGCAATGCCTTGGCGACACCATCCATAAATGGTTCGGCACCAATAAACAAAACATCAGGATTATTTATCGCTTGTTTGATAAGGTGTTCGGCACTACCAAATCCAACCTCTAGCCAAACCTCTTTGCAATTTGGCAAAAGGCCAGAGGGATTTGTATCTGTGGCAATTTCTGCGGATATCCTTAGCGGGCCTAATTGATCAGAAATTGCACCTGCTTGCTCAAGCGAAAGCGCGCGCCCTTTTGTGCGCCCAAAAGATCTGAGCAAATGCTTTTGCATAGTTTTTCTTTGCTAATTACGAATTATTTGTTCTCGTTTGCCATTAGGCGAACTAATTCTACAATTTTTTTGCGCTGTGCAACAGATGTTACTTTTGCGTATTCTGCTAAAAGCTCCATTGCACCTGGGGCCGCAAGCAATCCCGCAACTGATAGTGGATTGTGACTCTCATCTGCGGAATCGGCAACGCTAAATGAAGCCTTTTCCAATCCCTCAAAAAAGAAAGCCGTCTGCACACCTAGCGCTTCACTAAGTTGAAAAAGACGACTTGCACCCACACGATTGAAGCCACGTTCGTATTTCTGAACTTGTTGAAAAGAAATTCCCAAAGAATCCGCTAGCTTCTCTTGGCTTAGGCCAAGTTCTTCGCGGCGCTGTTTAACTCTGCGGCCAACATATGCGTCTATCGCAGTGGAGCTACGCTCATTACTCATTTAATATGCCTCTGCTTGTTCCGCACCTTTAAAGGTGACGCTTGTGTCACAACTATACTTTAAGGTTTGTAGCAAGGACAATCCCCAATAATGCGAAAAACCCCGAAATTATAATGAATGCCACCTCCCCATGGTTGTAATAATAAGGTGTAGCTATTGTAGCGGGCAGTTCGGCGGCTATGATTCTGTTACCCATGCGTATCTCTTGCTGCGCACGACCAAAAGAATCGGTAATTGACGACCAACCTCCCGATGCAGACCTTATCAAAGGTTGTCCTGATTCGATTGCTCTCCAGCGTGCTTGATTATAATGTTGGTCTGGGCCGAGGAGGTCACCATACCAGGCATCAACCGAGACATTTAGCAAGAAATCAGCACGTGGATTGGATTTATTTTGAAAGCCTGGAAAGATTATTTCGTAGCAAATCCTTGGATCAAATCGCGGCAGACCAGACAGTTTTAATGTTCGCGGCCCAGACGGTCTTGAGAAATCCTCGCCTACAGCGACTAAGCTGGTTATCCCTAAGGCGTTAAACAGCTTTTTGAATGGCAGATATTCGCCAAAGGGAACAAGGTGAAATTTATCATATATACCTATTAATTCGGGCATTTCAGCGCCCGCCTTCATGAAGGCTATTGAATTAAAATATTTATTATTTCCATTAGAACTAGGCTCGGAGCGGATTATGCCAAAAGCCAAGACTTTGTTTTTAATTTTTTTATTAAGCTCGAAAAGAAACAAAGGTTCTTCTAGGGGTAAAAAAGGAAAAGCACCTTCAGGGAAGACTATCAAATCGGCGTCCTTGGCAATTTGGCTTTCTAAAAGAGAGAAATATGCTTGCGCTACTTTGGTTTGATTGCCATCTAGCCATAAGTCCTTTTGCGAGAAGCCAGCTTGTGCAACTGCAATCAAAGGTGCATCTGCTCGCGGCTTTAAATTATCAGCTTGATTAAGGCGTAGATAGCCAAAACCTAAACTGGAGATTGTAATTAAGAGTGAAAGTGTAGCAATTATCATCTGGACGCGCGTAAAATTAAGAACGAGAGCGCCGAAAGCGGCAAATACGAATAGTGTAAAAAGACTTACACCATAGGGCCCGATTAAAGAGCCCGATTGCGAAATTAGGCCGCCCGCTTTCCAAATGTATGCAGGCAGATTCCACGGAAGCCCTGTAAAAAAATGACCTCGTGCAAATTCTAAAAGCGCAAAACATGCGGCGAACCAAAACACTCTAAATGCACTTTTGCGGGCAAAAAATCCATATATTAGGCCAGCTGCACCCCAATAGGATCCGAGAAATGCTGACAAGCCAAATATAGCAATTGGCATTAGCCACGCGAATTTTGCGGCATCAACCAAGAAAGCTGCGCCGACCCAAAACATTCCAAAACTAAAATAGCCTATGCCGAAACAAAATGCCCTTAAAAAAAAGGAGCGCTTCGGTAGGTTCTTAAAAACTGCATCATCAAGTGCAAGCATTAAGACAATAATGCCAATGCCAAAACAGGGCCAAATAAAAAACGGGGCGTGCCCCAATACACTTATCGCGCCCGAAAAAAACAATAATAGATAAAGCTTTATTGGCTTTAACTCACCAAACCACCGCGCAAAAGCTTCAAGAGTATTTTTGATTGGTCGAATATTCATCAATTAGGACTGTATAGTATCTTTACCCGACAAACTAGTCTTTCTAATTAGAATCCTCTTGATTCTTCTCGGATCGGCCTCAAGGATTTCTAGCTCCATTCCATTAGGATGCGATATTATTTCACCGCGCGGTGGCACGCGGCCAACCAGAGCAAAAGCAACCCCGCCAAGAGTATCTATTTCATCTTCGCTTTCTATAGAACAATCTATTCCGGTTGCTTCTTCAAATTCCTCAAAAGTGATTTTTGCGTCAACTTCCCAAACATTGCTTTGCCGCTCTACGATTACCGGTTCTTCGTCTTCGTCATATTCATCATCAATATCGCCGATAATTTCTTCCACCAAATCTTCGATGGTCACCAAGCCGTCGGTGCCACCATATTCATCAACAACTAAAGCAATATGGCACCTCAGAGTTCGCATTTGAATCAAGAGGCTAGGCAATCGCATTGAAAGTGGAACATATACTAAATCACGCTTTATCTTTGAGAGTGGCAAATCATCGAGTTTCGCTTCGATGACCCCGTTTTCATTAGGCGCTAAAAGTGCCATAACGTCTTTGACATGGACAAAGCCCATTGGGTTATCAAGGCTTTCGCGATAAATCGGCATGCGCGAATGTTGGTGCTCGATAAACAATTGTGCCAATTCGCCCAAGGGCGTATCAATTTCAACCGCAACAATATCGGCGCGCGGTATCATTACATCACCAACATTAAGCCTATCAAAAGAAGCAACATTGAATAGCATTTCGCGCTTATTCGAAGAAATTTCACTATTAGTCTTTTCTAGGCTTTCGATAATCTCAGCACTAGTTTGGTCTAGTCTCCTATTGCGCGAAAATGCACCCTTAATTTTCGACAAAAACCCTTTTCTCTTTTCAAGTTTTATTGCTTCATCGTCTGCCATTAGGAAATGTGCCCTATAAAAAAGTCATTCTGGTATGGATCATTGATTCCAATCTGACTTAAAATTTCAATTTCCAAAGCCTCCATTTCGTCAGCTTCTTGATCGGTCATGTGGTCATAACCTAATAGGTGCAAAACGCCATGCACCAATAAATGCGCTACATGATTTTCAAATGTCTTGGTTTGGACTTTTGCTTCGGTTTCAATAGTTTCAAAGCCCAATGCAATGCTTCCAATTATATTCGCATTGCCAATCTGGGGGAATGATAAAACATTGGTCGGTTTGTCAGTTTTTCGCCAAATATTGTTTAACTCGCGCATTTTTGCATCATCGCACAATAAAAGGTCAATTTCACCTTTTAGGTCTTTAAAACCTTTCACAGCATGCAAAAGAATTTTTTCGCAGAATATCTCGGGCTCTGAAATATTTCTGCGCCAATTTTCATCTTCAATGCTAATTTCGCAGACTATTTTATCAATGTAAGATTGCCTTATACTAAAGGGCTCTATAGCTTCCTCAGGCATCTATAGGCTCCAATGCCTCAATTAATGTGCCAGATAGGGCGCTCGCGCTAGAGCCATTAATCTTCACGTCTAAGATCTTGCCAATATGGCCTTCGTCGCCATCAAAAAACACCGATTGTAGCCATTCTGATTTACCGAGAATTTGGCCTGGGCGTCGCCCCTTAGAGGTGGCCAGTACTTTCAAGGTTTGTCCTATTTTCGCAGCATTAAACCGACTTTGCCCCTCAACGAGCGCTGCTTGCAAAATCTGCAGTCTCTCGTCTTTTACTTGCTCGGCGATTTGATACATCATGGCCGAAGCTGGTGTTCCTGGCCTTTTAGAATATTTAAAACTAAATGCGGTGGCAAAATCAATTTCCTCTACAAGGCGCATTGTGTCCGCAAAGTCTTCATCGGTTTCACCTGGGAAGCCAACAATCAAATCAGTAGCAATCGCAATACCTGGCCGCGCTTCACGAATCTTGGCGATGGTCTCAATATATGAAGCCCGATCATGGCGACGATTCATAGCTTTTAGAATCTTGTTCGAGCCAGATTGAACCGGCAAATGGAAAAAGGGCATAAGTTTTTCAATATCTCTATGTGCTTCGATTAAATCATCATTCATATCGCCAGGGTGCGAGGTTGTATAACGAATCCGTTCGATTGCATCTAGTTTGGCGATTTCGCGGATTAAACCACCAAGCCCAAACTTAGTTCCTTCGCCACCTTGATAGGCATTAACATTTTGCCCCAAAAGCGTAATTTCTTTGGCACCATTATCCGCTAAAGAGCGAGCTTCTTCTAGGACTTTTTCAAATGGGCGAGAAAATTCCGCGCCGCGTGTATATGGAACAACGCAAAAAGAACAGAATTTATCACATCCTTCTTGGATTGATAAAAAGGCACTAACCCCAGGGTTCTCACGATTTATCGGCAGAGCATCAAATTTATCAATTGCATCAAAGCTTGTGTCGAGAGTTTCGCCAGACTTTCTAGCCGCCCTTGCGATTAATTCGGGAAGATTATGATAGGCTTGGGGGCCAACAACCAGCTCGACTACTGGTGCGCGCGCCATAATTTGGGCGCCTTCGGCCTGCGCGACACACCCCGCCACGCCTATCATCATATCTTTCCCATTCTTGAGATTGGCCTCTTTTTGAATTTTAAGGCGACCAATTTCGGAATATACTTTCTCTGTGGCTTTTTCGCGAATGTGGCATGTATTCAGAACCACCAGATCAGCATCAGCTGAATTCTCAACTGGCGCATATCCAAGCGGGCGCAATACATCAATCATGCGCTGCGAATCATAGACATTCATTTGGCAACCATAAGACTGCACAAAAACGCTTTTTGACGCTTTGGTCCTAGTTGGCGTATCAGACATTAATTATTCTTTTCTACAGGCACGCAATATAATTCTAGGCGATGATCGACTAATTTATAACCAAGGCTTTTTGCGATTTCTTCTTGTAATTCTTCGATTCTTTGATCTTTAAACTCGAGAACTTTTCCAGTTTGAAGGTCAATTAAATGGTCATGATGTTCCTCTTGCAACTCTTCATAGCGTGAGCGACCATCACGAAAATCATGACGCTCTACAATACCGCTTTCAGCCAAAAGTGATACAGTGCGATAGACCGTAGCGATTGAAATTTTCGGATCAATTGCGATGCTGCGGCGGTATAATTCTTCTACGTCAGGGTGGTCATGAGAGTTTGAAAGGACGCGCGCAATGACACGCCTTTGCTCAGTCATTCTAAGCCCTTTTTCGGCACACAGCTTTTCTATTCGGTCTTCCATAAATATCCTCTTTATCCATAATAGCCAAAATCAGTGTAAATTAATAGTCCTATGAACCATTCGTTTGTAGTTTTAATGCCAAATTGAATGCTTTAGTGCAAAAATAGAATTATTCGAACGAATATCGCATAATTGCGGCATCCATTGTTTCGCCGTTTGCGCGTGTATAATATGCGCGCCTATTTCCGACTTCTTTAAATCCATTTGCTCTATACAATGATATTGCCTTTTCATTATCCATAGCAACTTCAAGAAATATTGCGCTATTTTGGTTCGCTCTACTTATTTTTAAAAGCTCGTTTAAGATTGCCGAGCCATAACCCATTTTTCGTCTGTTTTTGGCAATCCAAAGCATGATGATTTCAACTTCCCCTAATACATGGCTATAAATAATAAAGCCTGATGGCTTGTCACCAATTATTAGAAAGCCATAATTTTCTTTGTCTAAATAGCCAATCAAATCTCTTTCTTGCCAGCCAGAATATTCGGAATCTTCGGCCAATTGCTGCGCAAGAGCTTTTACATCATCTGCTTTAGCTATTTTTATTCTATGCACCTTGGCTATGTTCCGCTTTATATCCCGCCCAAAGTTTAACATCGGCGCCGCGCAAATAAAGTGGATTTGGCGCAAATGCTATCTCATCACGCTCTGATGCGAGGGTGCAAAGCACGTAGGGATCGATAATCTCGGTTCCGATAACATTGAATTTTGGATGCTCTAATTTCGCGAAAGCTGCACCTTGACCACATAGCGCCCATTCATCACTAAAGTCGTTTAGCGCTGCAAAATCTTCAAAGCGCGTTGGCGGCATTATTATTGTGCGCCCCTCATAGGCGGCCATAAATACACTGCCGGCGACACAAATTATCGCAATTGATTTCAATTGGGCGGAACCTATAGCAAAAGCCTCTAGGCTACTTATACCAATACATGGTGCGCCAATAGAGAGCGCCAGGGATTTGGCAAAGCTTAGGCCTATCCTGACCCCTGTAAATGATCCTGGCCCCGTTGTGACAGCAAGTTTGGTAATTTCTTTTGGCGATATTTTTGCGCTTTCAAGGGACTTAGAAACCATAGTCGGCAATATTTCGGCTTGATTATTCTTGCAGGCATGGCTTTGCATTTCAATTAATTCGCCATTTCGCGAAATTGCCACCGCGCAATTATCCAAGGTGCAATCAAGGCCGAGAATTATCATTTTAATTCTAACATTGCCTCTATCGGGCGCCCGACAATTGCCCGTTCGCCTTTAATCAGGATTGGCCTTTGGATTAGATTGGGATTGGCGGCCATTTGCGCAATTAACTCATTATCGCTTTGTTCCAAATCAATCCCAAGCTCGCGCGCAGTTTTTTCGCGGATAATTTTTTGCGCGCCGCCGGCTTTTTGGGAAATATCTTTTAATTCAACTTCGCTTAATTTGTCCGTCATATAGGTGCGCAGCTCTGGCTCTATTCCATTTTCATTTAATAGCGCCAAGCCTTTCACACAAGTCGAGCATTTAGGGTAATATATTAGTGTATAGGTCATTTATAGGTTTTCTCTTTACTTCGATTTGCCAATTTCTATTATTTTCCTTGCCATTTCAAGGTGCAATAATTCTATCATGCGACCTTCAAAAGCAATTGCGCCTTTGTTAATATTTTCTGGCTTTTCAAAGGCCTCAATTATTTTTTTGGCTTCGTTTATTTCGCTGGCGCTTGGTGCGAAGATATTATTGCAAATTGCAATTTGATTGGGGTGAATTAGGGTTTTGCCATCAAAGCCAAACTTTTTGGCCTGTATCGCTTGTGATTCAAGGCCATTGATATCCGAAATATTATTATAGACCCCATCAAAGACCAAAAGCCCATTTGCCCGCGCCGCAATAATCATGGCCGACATTGCATAATGAAACGGCAAACGCTCCGTGTCCAAAGCCGCACCCGTTTCTTTTGCAAGGTCGTTGGTGCCCAAAACCAAAGCCGCTAACGGCGCGGTCTCCGCGATGCTGCAAATATCACCAAGCTCAAGAATTGCTTTTGGGGTTTCAATCATCGCCCAAATTGAAATTGAAATGCCATTATTGTTTTTGCGAATAAATTCATTAATTTCGATAATTTGCGATTTAGATGAAATTTTTGGAATTAAAATCGCATCGGGTTTCGCGGTAATAGAGGCCAAAATATCCTCTTCAAACCAATAGCTGTTTTGCGAATTGGTGCGAATTATTATTTCGCGTTCGCCAAAGCCGCCAGTTTTAATCGCGTCCAATAGGCTTTCGCGTGCCGAAATTTTTTCATCAGGCGCAACCGCATCTTCGAGGTCAAATATAAGGCAATCGGCATCCAAAGTCTTGGCTTTTTCGATTGCTCTTTGGTTTGACGCTGGCATATATAGTAAACTGCGCCTAGGTCGATATTTGTTCATTGCAAAAATGCTGCCTTAATTTGATTTTAGTCAATACTAATAATACTCGCGCATTGAAAGGGCAAATTATGAGTTTGGATATTAAAGGTTTTGTCGAAAAAGGCTATGAGCCAGTTGCCGAAGTTTTTCAAAAGAATCTAACGGGCGGTCTCGAACTTGGGGCGGGTTTTTGCGCCAAAGTAGAGGGTCAAACCATTATTGATATTCATGGCGGCTATATGGATAGAGCGCGCCAAAATCCTTGGGTTTCCGATACCTTAGTTCCGATTTATTCAACCACCAAACCGATTGCCGCTATTATTATTGCAAGGCTTCAAGATATGGGGCTCTTACATCTTGATGACCCAGTCGGAACTTTATGGCCCGAATTTACCCAAAATGAAAAAGCCGTCTCGATTGCAATGGCGATGTCGCATCAGGCCGGCGTTCCTGGCTTCAAAGATCCGATAGATCCTGCTTTATGGCTCGATCCGCCCAAGCTTGCTACCGAACTTGCTAAATTATCACCAATGTGGAAAGTTGGCACGCAATCTGGCTATCACCCACTTACTTTTGGATATATTTTGGGCGAAATTGCAATGCGGGCCGAGGGGAGAACTTTGGGCACACATTTACGCCAAGATATTTGTGCGCCACTAAATATTGATTTTTGGATTGGCCTCCCTGATAGCGAGCATGAAAGATGCGCCCAAATTGAGAGGCCAAAAGCCCTACCCAATTTAGGTGAAATCAATGAAATGCGCCGCGCAGCCTTCCTTACGCCTTGGGCGGCCCCAAATCGCGGAACCGCTGAATGGCGCCGCGCGGAGATTCCATCTGCTAACGGCCATGGAACCGCAAATTCTGTTGCTAGTCTTTACGGGGTTTTTGCGAATGACGGCAAAATTGGCGAGGCGCAAATAATATCACAAGAGGCGCTTGAGGCACTTTGCCAAGAGCGTATTCGCGGCGATGACCTTGTGCTACCATCAAATTTACAATGGGCAGCCGGAATTTTGATAAATAATAATTTGGTTTATGGCCCAAATCCAAATGCATTGGGTCATTCGGGTTGGGGCGGATCTTGCGCCTTTGCTGATCCCGCAAAGCGCCTAAGTGCGGCATATATAATGAATAAGCAATCAAATTCACTAATGGGCGATACCCGTGCGAAAGATTTGATTGCCGCGCTTTACGAGTGTTTAGGCTAGATTAGCCAAAATAGCATCGCCCATTTGTTCTGTTGATAAATCACCGCCCAAATCCTTGGTGCGAGCGCCTTCATTAATTGCCTTCTCAACTGCTGCAAAAACTAGATCAGCTAAATCAGCACGCTCCAAGCTATAGCGAAGCGCCATTTCAAAAGACAAAATAGCGGCAATAGGGTTTGCAATTCCCTTGCCAGCAATATCAGGTGCTGAGCCATGAATAGGCTCATAAAGGCCGGCGGCGCCATCAATCCCAAGGCCAGCAGACGGCAATAGACCAATAGATCCGGTTATTGCAGCCGCCAAATCGGATAAGACATCGCCAAACAAATTATCCGTCAAAAGAACATCATATTGCTTTGGATTGCTGGCAATTTGCATTGCTGCATTATCGGCCAAAACATGCTCTAAACGGACGTCAGAATAGTGCTCGGCGTGAAGTTTAGTAACCACTTGGCGCCATAGAAGGCCAGATTCCATCACATTAGATTTTTCCAAACTTGCGACATGGTTTTTCCGAAGGCGCGCTAGTTTAAAAGCAATATGCGAAACTCTTTCAATTTCGGCGGTGGTATAGCTCTGAGTTTCAAAGCCTCTTTGGCTTCCGTCCGCAAGGGTTTCTATACCGCGCGGCGATCCAAAATAGACGCCGCCGCATAATTCGCGCACAAACATAATATTTAGACCTTGCACCTTCTCGGCCTTAAGGCTGGAGGCATCTGCAAGAGCGTCAAAGCAGATTGCAGGGCGAAGATTGGCAAAGACATCTAACTCTTTGCGTAATCGCAATAATCCCATTTCGGGACGAATTTCGCGCGCGACATTTGCCCATTTGGGCCCACCAACTGCACCCATGAGCACAGCATCAGAGCTTTTTGCGATCTCAATCGCTGCATCACTAATTGGTTTGCCAATGGCATCAATCGCTGCGCCACCAAATAATTCCTCCTTTAGCTCTAGAGCCAAATTATGGTTTTGGTTTAATCTATCAATTACACGCTTGGTTTGGGTAATTACTTCGGGACCAATGCCATCGCCTGGTAAAAGTAATAATGTCTTGCTCATGGATATGCCTTAAGAATTGAATGTCATCAATGGGCATGCAATTAGGCTGCAAGCTTTAAATAGTCAATCGGATTTGGGTTGATAATTAAATAAGCCAATATCTCTGGCGCAAAAATCTATTGATTTTCTTCGCGCGCTTCTGCGGCTTTAAGGCGGGCAATTAACCGACGCTCAAGGAGGATCGTTGGGCCAAACAATATGCATAGCGGACCAACAACGTCTTGCACGCTGCTAAGCAGATTTGCAATTTCAAACCCAAAAACCGCCACTTTTGCCCCATAAACAAGCAATTAACCTTTTATAAACTAAGATTAAGCAAATATTAAGCCAGATTGCAAGTGGCAATGCGAGTCGATGTGTAAGCTCGTGCAAAAATGCGCAAAAATGCGCAGAATATCGCTGCGCTTATTTCGGCACAGTGAAATAGATTAGATGTTATTGATGAAGCCTAGCGCGATTTGGGGTTTGATGGTCTGCGCGGTAATGGGACGTAAAAATGATTTTGCGGCAATGCGCCAGAACTAGTTACATTTGAAATGCGCACTTGAGTAATGCGGTTCTGCCTGTCTTTTATTGACCATTCCTCAAGCTGCATATTGGCACTAAAAACTATGCGCAATTCTCCATTGGCTTGGTTTTGGCGATCCCGACATGTCAAAATCAATTTGCCATTTTGGTTTTCTACGCCGGAAACCAAAACGTCCCTATTTAGGTCAACGCGCGATTTTAAAAGAAAATACAATGGCGTAGAACGCAAAGGATATCTTTCGGTAGTCTTTAGGCGCTTATCAACAATAATAACATCTGAACCATCGGAGACCAATAAAAGCTGTGATGGCGCAGAATATTCAAAGCGCATTTTTCCCGGACGGTTTAACCAAAATTTTCCACCATTACTGGTGCGGTTTGGATTGATTTGAATAAAGTCGCCCTCTATACGGCCAAGCGCATTAATCGCGCTATTTGCTCTAGTGATGGCTTCAAGGCGCGCATTTCCTTGCAATTCTGCGGCATTTGCACTTTTGGCGGCAAATATAGAGTTTCCGATTGCGGCTGTTGCCGTGCCAATAATTGAACCTAGAATCAGTCGACGATTAATCTTGAGATTCTTCATTTAATTTTGCCCTTCTGGCATGATTTATTGGGATAGAATGTTAAAAAGAATGATCTGGCATTAAGATTTCACGTTTTCCAACATGATTAGGTGCACTTATCATTCCTTCGCGTTCCATTCTATCAACTAAATCAGCGGCCCGATTATAACCAAGTCGCAATTGCCTTTGAAGGAAAGAGGTAGATACTTTTCTTTCTGTTGCAACAATTGCCACCGCTTTATCAAACAATTCATCGCCTGAACCTTGTGACAATAGCGAATTCATACCCGCTTCATCATCTGGGTCGGCAGTGATTTCACCGAAATATTCGGGCTTTCCTTGCGCTTTAAGTGTGGCAACAATTTGGCGAACTTCCTCATCTGAAACATAGGGGCCGTGGTGACGGCTAATGCGTCCGCCGCCTGCCATGAATAATAAATCGCCTTGACCTAATAATTGATCTGCGCCGCCTTCGCCTAAAATAGTGCGGCTATCAATTTTTGAAGTCACCATATAGGAAATACGGGTTGGGAAATTGGCTTTGATTGTTCCGGTGATTACGTCAACAGAGGGTCTTTGGGTTGCCATAATAAGGTGAATACCAGCCGCACGCGCCATTTGCGCAAGCCTTTGCACCAATACTTCAATGTCTTTGCCCGCCACCAGCATTAAATCGGCCATTTCGTCAATTACAACGACTATGAAAGGCATAGGCTTTAATTCTATATTACGAATTTCAATGATTGGCTGGCCGGTTTCTCTATCAACGCCCGTTTTTTCGCGGATTTGAATGGTTTCGCCAGTTTTCTTGGCCATTGCCGCGCGCTCATTATAGCCGCTAATATTGCGCACTCCAATTTGTGACATTAATCGATAGCGGTTTTCCATTTCCTGCACAGTCCATTTAAGCGCGCAAACAGCTTTTTTAGGGTCAGTAACAACTGGTGTTAAAAGGTGCGGAATATCATCATAGACCGAAAGCTCGAGCATTTTTGGGTCAATCATAATGAAGCGACATTCTTCGGGTGTTAAGCGATAAAGCAAAGATAAAATCATGGCATTAATGCCAACTGATTTACCTGAACCCGTTGTCCCCGCGATAAGCAAATGCGGCATTTTTGCCAAATCGACAATGCTTGGCTCTCCACCAATGGTTTCGCCCAAAGCCAGCGGAAGCTGCATATCGGTTGCCTCATATTCGCGTGATGCCAATAAAGAGCGCAAATAAACGCTTTCGCGGTCATGGTTTGGCAATTCAATACCAATTGCATTGCGCCCTTTAACCACGGCAACGCGGCATGAAATCGCCGCCATAGACCGCGCAATATCATCGGAAAGCGCAATAACCCTAGAGCCTTTGATGCCGGCTTCTGGCTCCAATTCATAAAGCGTGACCACTGGACCGGGGCGAACTTTAATAATTTCGCCTTGGATTTTATATTCAGACAAAACAGTTCGAAGCAAAAGCGCATTTTGTTTTAGCGCCGCCTCGTCATGTTTGGTTTTGCGAATGGGTGGCTTGGTCAAAAGCTCAAGCCTTGGAAGCTCAAAGCCATTGTTTCCAAGTGGAAGGCTTGGCTGCCGTTCAATAGTTTCGCGCACCGAAGATTTTGAAGCTTTTGGAATGTTAACATTGATTTCTTGAAGTTTTTTGCTTTGGGGCGGCGCAAATCTTCGCGCTAGCTTTTCGGTTTCGTCTAAATCTTCGTCAATTTCAATATTTCGCATAGGCGCTGCATTCGGCCTTGGGGTTTTTGGCTTGCTATAATTTTGCCTTTTTTGAAATAATTTATCATACCAAACCCTAAAGCTAGCCCAATAATATCCTGCGGCATCGGCTGCGCTATCGAGGTCATTAAGGCGTAAATTGAAAGCATAATAAGCGCAATAAGCACATGAAATCGCCGCAACTATTGACACAATCATTTTAGAGAAATTAGAAAATTCAAAGAAAATCGTGAATGCGCCGATTAAAACATCGCCCAATAGGCCGCCAAAACTGGTTGCCATTGGCCATTTTGATGATGCAGGCAGGCCGGCAAGCGCGACGCACAATAAAATTATGCCGATAAAACCGACCCAAAAGCGTCTTTTGCCTCGCTCTATACCATTTGGCCCCTTTAGGAGGGCAAAAATCGCGGTTCCACCTGCAAAAGCAGAAATCGGGAGCGCTGCAAGGCCAAATAATTGCACCATTAAATCAGCAAAATTGGCTCCCGTTGAACCTAGCCAATTTGAAATTCGTTCATTGCTCGCAACATTAAAGCTTGGATCGCCAGCGTTAAAGCTTAAATTTGAAAGCACCGCCAAAAATGCAATAATTGCAATCAAGCCGAGGCAGGTATCGCGAATAATTCGCGCCCGCAGACTTAGGCCTTCAAAGCTATTTTGCCCCGCTCTCTTGGTTTGATTTGCCATTTTTTCTTTCCAAATATCTCTTAATGCTGGTAAAACTTTGCGCTAGAATTGGAATCTAGCAATCTAATGAAACTAAAGACACTTTGTGGTTTAGAAGCGGTTAAAATAGCGATTATTTGCCGCATTTAATGTGGAAATAATTATTATTAGGTTCTAAAATGCGAATTTACACCATAAAGAGCACGGCCAAATGACCAAAACCGACAAAAACGCTGAAAATTATGACGCAATTATTGCTGGCGGCGGTCTAGTCGGTCTTAGCTTGGCACTGGCGCTTGAAAGCGGCGGTTTTAAGGTGGCGGTTGTTGATACTCTTGCGCCCTCAAACATGCTCGAGGAGGCTTATGATGGGCGATCTTCGGCGATTGCGTTTGCCGCAATGCGCATGCTTGAGGTGCTTGGTGTAAAAGAAAATATCCAAGAAATTGGGACAATCGAAGAAATTATGGTGGTTGATGGCCGAATTGGCGATGGCGCGAAAAAAGGTGGCTCGCTTGGGCTTTCTTTGCATTTGGGCACAACCGAAGCCAAGCTAGAGGATGAGCCATTGGGCTATATGGTCGAAAATCGCCATATGCGTCTTGCGCTTGATAAAACCGCCAATGCCAAGCCAAATATTGTCCGCATTACACCTGATAGCGTGATTGGTTATGAAGATTTGGGCTCTCGGGTTTGCGTCCGCTTAAACTCGGGCAAACTATTGGAAGCTAAATTATTAATTGGTGCTGACGGGCGCGGTTCAATGGTTAGGAATGCCGCCAAAATAAAGACAAATAGCTTTGATTATTCGCAAACTGGAATTGTGACTACAGTAAAGCTTGAAAAGCCGCATAATAATATTGCCTATGAATATTTCTTGCCCTCTGGGCCATTTGCTATTTTGCCTTTGACGGAAAATCGGGCATCAATTGTCTGGTCGGAGCCGCCGAAAAAGGCGCTTGCGATGGCTGCAATGGCCAAATCCGATATTGAATACGAATTACAAAGACGATTTGCTGGTATTCTTGGTGAAATAGAAGTCTGCGCACCAATTTTTACCTATCCCCTTAAAATGGAATTGGCTGCCGAATGGTATAAAGAGCGTGTGGTTCTCGCCGGCGATGCTGCGCACGGCATTCACCCCGTTGCCGGTCAAGGGTTTAATCTTGGCCTAAAAGATGTTGCGGCCTTGGCACAAATATTGGTGGAATCACAATCCTTGGGCCTTGATATTGGTGATAAAATAGTCCTTGAAAGATATGCTGCATGGCGGCGCACCGATACAATGATGGTTGCGCTGGCTTGCGATGGTTTCGTGCGCCTATTTTCAAATGATATTGCGCCAATTCGCATTATTCGCAATATTGGAATGGGAATTGCCGATAAATTGTCGCCAATTCGCAATTTCCTTATTAGAAACGCAGGCGGCGCAATGGGCGACTTGCCGCTATTATTGCGCGGCGAGCCTTTGGTATAGTCTTTGTCGTTTAAACATGAATATCCCTGTCCTTCGTTTCCGGGAAAAAGATAAGAAATATTACAATGCAAATCGCGGTAATTATCATCGGATACCAAAGCCCCGAATACATATTTCCCGTTGCTGCGACTGTTGCAAAGGCAATAGTTGGCGCAAAGCCGCCAAAAATGCCCGTCCCAATATGATAGGGAACAGATAATGCAGTATAGCGAATTTTAGTTGGGAATAATTCCACCAAAGCTGCCGCCATTGGCCCGTAAAGTGCGGTCGCGGCTGTAATGAAAATCATCATTATACCCAAGACTTTCCAATGATTTACCTTTGAAAGATCTGCCTTTGTGGGATAGCCATCTTTTTGGAGTTCGGCCTTTATTAAATCGCCAAATTGCTTTTTAGCAGATTTCTGCCCTGCTGCATCAAGTTGCGTGACGTCGGGCGCAGTCAGGATTTTTTCGCCAATCTTAATCTGTGCCAAAGCGCCGCTTGGGGCAGCCACATTGGAATATGCAATGCCATTATTCGTCAAATAGCTTTTGGCTACATCGCATGAAGTAGCGAAAACATCCCGCCCATCGGGGTTTTTTGCAACCATACTAAATTGGAACGAGCAATTATTGGGGTCAGCAATAACTGAAACAGGTGAGTTTTTTTGCGCTGCTACCAAAGCTGGATTGACTATTTCTGCCATCATTTTAAAGCCTGGCATAAAGCTGACTAGAGCTAAAACCATACCAAATAGCATTACCGGCTTGCGCCCAATTTTATCCGATAGCCAGCCAAAACCAACATAGAGGAAAGAGGCGGCAATCGAGACAATCAGAAGCCATTGATTAATTTGCTGGGCGTCAACCCCGAGCTGCTTTTCCCAAAAACCTTGCATGTAAAAATGCGCTGTATACCAAATAACACCTTGTGCCATCATTAGGCCAAACAAAGCAATTAAAACCAATTTCGCATTTTTCCATTGCCCAAAAACTTCTGGTAATGGCGCTTTGGAATGCGCTCCCGCCTCTTTCATAATTTTAAATGATGGGCTTTCTTCAAGCTGCATACGTATCCAGATTGCAATGGCCAATAGACCCAATGAAACCCAAAACGGGATGCGCCAAGCCCAATCTTTAAAGGCAGCTTCGGAAAAGACGCTTCGAGTAATAAAGACAACCAAAAGTGCAAAAAAGAAACCCAATGTTGCCGCAGTTTGCACCATGCCAGTATTTAGGCCACGGTAACTGGCTTTTGAATGTTCAGCAACATAAATGACCGCACCGCCATATTCGCCGCCCAAGGCAAAACCTTGAAGAATACGCAGGAACACTAAACAAATTGGCGCCCAAATGCCAATTTTTGAATAATCTGGTAAAAGACCAACCGCAAAAGTCGATAGACCCATCAAGGTGACCGTTACCAAAAACGCCCCTTTACGCCCCTTTTTATCCCCTATAGAGCCAAAATATAGCGCCCCAAGCGGCCGGAATGCTAAGCCAATTGCAAATGTTAAAAGTCCAAAAATATATGCTGCAGCGGGGGGAACACCGACAAAGAAGTGCTCAGCTAATACAGAAGTCAAAAGCCCGAAAATAAAGAAATCATACCATTCAAACATAGTTCCCATTGATGAAGCGGCAACTACAGTTCGCAATTTGCTCAATGGAACTTCTTGCGGCTTAAGCGATATTACTTCTTCTTTATTTTCCGACATGCACTTGCCCCCTATATTGCCATTTATTGCTATTTGGCATTTTTCCTATAATTGCCGAATATTTAATTGTTCGCAAGTCCTGAAATCTATAAGGACAACTGGTTTACACTATGCTTTAAAGCGCCTAAAAGCTGCCCAAAGCAAATTCAACCGCATATACACTTAGTTTTAGGACAAAAATGACAATCATAGAGAAGCCAAAAACCAAAGCGCCAAATTTAATTCTATTTATTTTAATAATCCCAATAATAATAATATTGGATCAAATTTCTAAATTCTATATTTTGCACGAATTGCGCCTCAATGATATTGGGCATATCGAAATTTCGCGCATTTTTGATTTGTCGATGGTCTGGAATAGAGGCGTAAGCTTTGGCGTTCTGAGCGCTTCGGGCGATTTTGGCCGATGGGCATTGGTTGCGCTAGCGGGCATTATTTCAATAGTTTTCTTTTTCTGGCTTTTGCGTGAAGAGCGTATCCTTAGCCGTTTTGCGCTATCTTTAGTGATTGGCGGGGCAATCGGAAACCTTATAGATAGGGTTAGATGGGGCGCGGTTGCAGATTTTCTTGACTTTTCTGGGCTTGGTTTTCCATGGGTTTTCAATATAGCCGATTGCGCAGTAGTGACTGGCGCGGGTCTATTAATGCTAGATATGTTTTTGACCCCTGATAAAGACAAGGAAAAGGACCCTGAAAAAGAGCCGGAACAAAGCCAATAGGCCTGAATATGAAATATTTGTCATGTCTTTGGTGCTAGACCAATGTTTTATGTGGCATTATAAGAACAATTGGAAACGGAGTATGAGTTGGAACCGATGGCTAATAAGAAAATATTGATTTTGGCAAGTTTGATAGCGGCGATTAATGTTGGCGGCTGTCAAAGTATTTCAAAAGCAATCGGTGCTGAAAAAACGGTTCCCGATGAGTTTCGGGTTGTGACCAAAGCGCCCTTGGTTGTGCCGCCAGAATTTAATCTGCGTCCGCCGCGCCCAGGTGAAGCGCGCCCGCTCGAGTTGCGTGCAGATTTGCAGGCCAAAAATGCCGTATTTGGCGTATTGACTGGCGTCGAGGCTAGCCCCGGAGAGCGTGAATTAATCGCACAAATGGGCGCAACTAATGCTGACAATAGAATTCGCGCTGTAATTGACGAAGAAACGGGGGCAATTACCCATAAATCAGAATCTTTCGCAAATCGGATTATGGGTCGTGCACCTCAAAAAGCTGATGAAGCGGCACCTTTGGATTCGGAAAAAGAAGCGGAGCGTATCCGCAACGAGCAGCGTATAATTAATGGCGCAACAGGTGGTAAGCCTGTAAGTATTCAACAAAACAAACCAGCTGGATTTAAGCTGCCTGGTTTATAGGCACTATTTTGGCCGCGCCGTCGCCGATAATCAACCGACTTAGCGCTGATGCGATAAATCAAATCGCGGCCGGCGAAGTCATAGAACGTCCAGCATCTGCACTAAAGGAATTAGTCGAAAACTCACTTGATGCGGGTGCGCAAAATATCAATATTTGGTGTGATGACGGCGGTCTAAGCCGTATTTTAGTTGATGACGACGGAATTGGTATTGGCCGCGATGCCTTACCTCTAGCAATTGAACGCCACGCGACCTCAAAACTTATCCCCAGTGAGACTGGTGCGATTGATCTAATGTCAATTAATTCCTTGGGTTTTCGCGGCGAAGCATTACCTTCAATTGGATCTGTGTCGCGTTTGAAAATTAGTTCAAAAACATTAGATGACAGCAATGCGTGGGAAATAGAGGTTGAAGGTGGCAAGGTTTCGCCAGTCCGCCCGTGCGCCTGGTCAAGTTTGAATTCAGGCACTAGAATTGAGGTTCGCGATTTATTTTTTGCGACACCTGCACGCCTTAAATTCATGAAAACAGCGCGATCCGAAAATGCCGCAATCATTGATACCATAAAGCGCTTGGCTCTAAGTCGGCCTGATGTAAGCTTTACATTATTTATTGATGGCCGAAAATCCCTCGCGATAAATGGCCATGATGGAATTGATGATAAAATTCGCCTCGATAGAATTGGGGCAATATTGGGTGCACAAATTGCCGCCGATTGTATGCAAATTGATGCCGCGAGGTCGGGAATAAGAATAAGCGGGCTTGCATCTTTACCGGTTGCTTCTAGATCCGATAGTCGCCATCAATATTTGTTTGTTAATAATCGCCCGGTGAAAGACCCAATGTTAAAGGGGATAGCCCGGGCAGCATACCAAGATGTTTTGGCGCGTGATAGGCATCCAATTTTGGCGCTATTTTTGGAAATGGATCCGCAATTTGTTGATGTAAATGTTCATCCCGCAAAAACTGAGGTTAGGTTTCGCGATGCCGCTTTAATTCGTGGTCTAGTTATTGGCGCCCTACGGCATGCTATTGCCAATAATTCGGTGCAATCATCACAAAGTCTAAGTATGCAAACTATCGGGGCTTTGGCAAATACTTTGAATATGCACAGGCAAAATCCAAATCTTTATCAAAATGATTATTCATACCAGTCTAGCTTTATTCGCCCGACCAATAGCTTTTATGAGGGACAGAAGGATAAATCAAATATAGACAATCAAATCAGCGATAGCGCAGCTATTGGTTTTATTGCAAACCCAGAGGCGCGGCGTTTTGTCGAAACCGATGAGCCAAAGCCGGCTAATGCTGTGGCAATCAATGCACCTTTGGGCGCTGCTATGGCGCAATTGCATAATACCTATATTATAACCCAAACTGCTGATGGAATTGCTATAATAGATCAACATGCCGCGCATGAAAGACTAGTGCTTGAGAAAATGAAGGCGTCAATTGAAAGCCAAACCATGGCGCGTCAGATTGCACTAATTCCCGATATTGTTGAAATGGATAATGTTGATTGCGAAAACCTATTGTCAAAATCAGAGGAATTAGAGGATTTCGGCCTGGTAATTGAAGGCTTTGGCCCCGGCGCAATATTAGTTCGTGAAACACCTGCAATATTAGGAAAAGTGAATGCAAAATCCCTCTTGCAGGATTTGGCTGACGAAATCGCAAGCCATGACCAAGCGCTTGGCCTTAAGGAGCGCATTGATGCAATTCTGTCATCTATGGCCTGCCATGGCTCGGTGCGTGCGGGTAGAGTTTTAAGATCCGAAGAAATGAATGCCCTATTGCGTGAAATGGAACAAACCCCAAGGAGCGGGCAATGCAATCACGGCCGTCCAACTTTTGTAACTCTCAGCCTTAGCGATATTGAAAAACTCTTTGGGCGTAAATAAATATAAAAAGTAAAATGGCATTTTATTCAAAGCTGATATAAATATTGCCAATATTCACTTTTGATGCAATTCTATTCCAGAATGGCTTTTTTATAGAGTATAAGAGCACAAATTATGAGCAATGAAATAGAAAATAGATCGAGTGGCAATCTTTCAACCTTTGAAACAAAAGACGTTGCGTTTGCCAATTATGTTCTGAATTTGCTTGGCCCCTTTACGGGTTTCACTGGATTTATTAGTATTATTCTTGGCTATTTAAAGCGCGATGATGCGCGCGGAACCTATTTGGAATCCCATTATCAATATCAATTGCGGAGCTTTTGGTTTGGTGCTTTGGGACTAATAATTGGCTTTTCTACGATTATTGTGTTTGGCCTTGGGCTCTTGATTATTGCGCTTACTGGCATTTGGTGGATGGTGCGCAATGCTATTGGTCTAAAGCATTTGACCGAAGGTAATCCTGTGCCTGATCCTGAAGCTTTATTGATTTAGGCATTTGCTAATTACGGACTAAATCACCACCAACGCAGGTTTTGACGTTATCATTCCAAGTTCCGCCGCGTTTATAGCAGTCTTGCGCCATTTTTGCGAATCGTTCACTGGCCCTTTCGGGGTCGGATTCAACTGGGCCAAGCGCGCAAGAGCTTAGGCACAAAGCGGCAATTCCTAATGCAAAAAATCTAGCCAGCAATAGATTGCCGCGCTTCAGCGCCGAGGCGCTCAATTTCGCGTCTAACCGCGTGTTCAGTGATTTCAACTTTGGCCGCAATTAAATCATTATAGACTTTTGCAATAACGTCCTCGTCGCCAGCTTCTTTAAGGTCTGCGACAACAACAGATGCAGCATATTCAGCAGTTGCATCTTCACCGAGCCCCATTAAATCTGCGGCCCATGCACCAAGTAGACGATTGCGCTTTGCCGCAATTTTGAACTCTAATTCAGCACTATTTGCAAATTTTCGCTCTTCAGCTTTTTCACGATCATCAAATTGGTTCATTTTGTAAATTCCTATATGCTGTTTGAGCTAAACTAGGGGGCAATTGCACAATTTTCAAGTTAGAATAAAGTAGGTATAGCAGATTAACTGCAATCGAGCGTAATTTAGTTTATAATGGCTGCGGGCAAAGTTGCTTGGAATAGTAGAAATATGCTAACGGCATCCGTATTGGCGCAAGAATCGCTTTCTAGGTGCTTTTTCTTTTAATTTAATTGGGGGCTTTGCATGGCACGTCGCAAAAAAATCTACGAAGGCAAAGCAAAAGATCTATATGAAGGTCCAGAGCCTGGAACTCTTATCCAATATTTCAAAGATGATGCAACCGCATTTAACGCCCAAAAGCATGCCATAATCGAAGGAAAAGGCGTTTTAAACAATCGCATTTCAGAATTTATTATGGTGCAATTAAACTCAATTGGCGTGCCAACTCATTTTATACGTCGCTTGAATATGCGCGAACAATTAATCCGCGAAGTCGAGATTATCCCTTTGGAAGTTGTAGTGCGCAATGTCGCCGCCGGCTCAATTTCAAAGCGCCTCGGAATCCCTGAGGGTGAAGCTTTGCCGCGCTCTATTGTGGAATTTTATTATAAAAATGATGCATTGGGCGACCCAATCGTATCCGAAGAACATATTACCGCTTTTAATTGGGCCGCGACCCAAGAATTAGATGACATTATGGCTTTGGCCCTTAGGATTAATGATTATCTTACTGGCCTTTTTTCGGGTGTTGGGATTCGCCTTATAGATTTCAAGCTTGAATTTGGCAGGCTTTTCGAAGGCGAAATGGTGCGCACGGTTTTGGCCGATGAAATAAGTCCTGATTCATGTAGGCTATGGGATGCGCGCGATAATAGCAAAATGGACAAGGATAGATTCCGTGAAGATTTAGGCGGCCTGTCAGAAGCCTATACCGAAGTTGCTAGTCGGCTTGGTATATTTAAAGATCCAAATGTAATGGTCGGTGAAGGATAGATAGATTAAATGAAAATTCGCGTTGACGTAAAACTTAAATCTGGTGTTCTTGATCCGCAAGGTCGTGCGGTGGCCCATGCCCTTAATGATCTGGGTTTCGCCGAAGTTCAGGACGTTCGTATCGGGAAAGCCATCGAGCTAGAGGTGGATGAAACTGATGCCGAAAAAGCCAAAGCGCGTGCCGCACTAATGGCCGATAAATTGCTAGCAAATCTTGTTATTGAATCCTATCAAATAGAGGTATTAAGTTAGGATTTTATAATTTTTCCAATTTTGCCTTATTTGCGCCTTAAAATTGCCTTGCCGGTAGCTTTACTTAGGAGCAAGGCTAACAAATAAGGGAAAATTTAAGATGAAAACGAAAAATAAAATTCAGCGCCCATTAATGTCCATTGGGATTATAGCGCTTTTAAGCTCAAATCTTGCTGCATGTATGCAATCCCCAAATCTGGTGCAATATGCACAAAAAGAGCCATCGTCCGTGCGCGACGATTACGATTTTGATTGCCCGGTCGTGGAGACGCGAAATAATAATTATAATTATGGCGCCCGCCCGCGCTCCTATAGCCCGAAGATAACAACCCCAGCGCCATCATATGTCCCATTGCCGACTATGGACGTTCCTGCGCCATCATATGTCCCATTGCCGACTATGGCCGTTCCTGCGCCACCGCCACCAGCAGCGCCACCACCACCTCCTCCTCCGATATCTGCAGTCTTGGATACAGGTAGAGCTAGTGCGGAAAGTGTAGTGGTTACGGGCTCGCGAATTGCGACACCATATCCTAAAAAGATTGCGCCACCACATTCATATACTATGCCACAAGAGACGGAAAAATACCCGCAAGTGAATATAAATGGCGTTAAGCAAGTGGCACAGGAGCCGGTTTCGACATTTGCAATGGAAACCGATACGGCAAGCTATAGCAATGTTCGGCGAATTTTGCGCCAAGGCAGTTTGCCACAAGCCGATGCGGTTCGGGTTGAAGAATTTTTGAAT
This sequence comes from uncultured Caulobacteraceae bacterium, assembly GCA_964442095.1. Taxonomy (GTDB): domain Bacteria; phylum Pseudomonadota; class Alphaproteobacteria; order Caulobacterales; family Aquidulcibacteraceae; genus Pseudaquidulcibacter. The sequence continues at coordinate 49,594 of CAYTWK010000001.1, forward strand.
TATTTCAAATATGATTATCAAATCCCGCGTGAAAGAAGCACGCCTTTTTCAACCGAAGTTTCAGTAATTCAATCACCATGGGCCGAAGAAAAGCAAATAGTTCATATTGGCCTACAAGGATATGACACGCCGCGAACATCACGCCCACCCCTTAATTTAGTTTTACTCATGGATGTATCTGGCTCTATGGACTCAGAGGATAAATTGCCATTAGCAAAGCGGGCGGTGCGAATGTTGCTGCCAAATCTAAATGCGAATGATAGAATTTCAATGGTGGTTTATGCCGGTGCATCGGGCGTTGCCCTAGAGCCAACTCGTGGCACAGCAACACGCGATATTGTCTGTGCGCTAGAAAATCTAGAGGCGGGTGGTTCTACGGCTGGTGGAGAAGGGATTAATCTTGCCTATAAAATGGCCGAAAAGAATTTCAATCGCAATGGAGTAAATCGCATAATTCTAATGAGCGATGGCGATTTTAATGTTGGCATAAGTGATCCTCGTCAATTGCGTGATTTAGTCTCTAGAAAGCGTGAACAGGGTGTCTATCTTTCAATTTTTGGATTCGGCGGCGGCAATTATAATGACGCTATCATGCAATCTTTGGCGCAAAACGGAAATGGCGTTGCTGCCTATATTGATAGCGCAGAAGAAGCTAATCGCGTTTTGAATCGTCAGTTTGAAGGAACAATGTTTCCAATTGCGAATGATGTTAAAGCCCAAATCGAATTTAATCCAAAGCGTGTTTCGGAATATAGGCTTATTGGTTATGAAACCCGCGCACTAAACCGCGAAGACTTCAATAATGATAAAATAGATGCTGGTGAAATTGGTGCAAGAACCCAAGTCACGGCGCTTTATGAAATTACGCCAGTTGGAAATGGTTCGAGCGTGTATCCGCTTCGCTATCAAGATGAAAAAGCAACTACCCCTTCAAACAATGGTGAAATTGCGTATTTGCGGCTTCGTTATAAATTGCCTGGTCAAAGCCAATCGCGCCTAATTGAAAGGGCAATTACAAATCGTGATATCGCTCCGGAATATTCACGAGCCAAGCCAAATACACAATTTGCGCTCGCGGTTGCCGCATTCGCACAAAAATTGCGAAATGATCCTTGGATTGGTAATTTCAGCTATCGTGATATTGAACGGCTCGCGCAGAGTGCAGATATTTCAAATGATTCCACATCAAAGGGTGAACTTTTGGAATTGATTGAGGCAGCAAAACGCGCGTCGGATAATAATAAGAATAGCGATTGATAGGAATATTAGACAGCGTCCTTTAATTCTCGGACTTCATTTTCTTCCGATAATTTTAGGGCGCGTTCGATACCACTTAATAAAGATGACGGCGTGAATGGTTTTGCCACCAAGAAATCAGCGCCGTTTTCTATTGCCTCTTTGACATTATGCGTCATAGCGCTAGCAGAGACGGCAATAATCGGTGTGCGCGGGTTCATTTGCACTTGCTCTTGGACACGCATAATACGCATAGCGCTAAGGCCATCGAGAACGGGCATTTGCAAATCCATCAGCACCATATCATATTTTGCTTGGGCAAAGCTTTCTGCGGCCTCGAGACCGTTTTCACAAAGCGTCAGCTCTATATCCAATGGCGACAATATCATTTCTATAATTCTAAGATTGGTAGGATTATCGTCCACAGCAAGAATTGAAATTTTGCGATTTTGCGAAATTGAATCAGCGCTCTTGCTATCTAATGCTTTTGGTTTGCCAGATGTATCGCGCGATGAAGACTTTTCAATGCTTGTTATTTCCAAAGGAATTTCAAGCTTAAAACGCGAACCGACACCCAATTTTGAAGTTGCGCTCAATTTTCCGCCCATAAGCTCGGCCAGTGATTTAGAAATTGATAGCCCAAGGCCAGAACCGCCATGTTCGCGCGTTATAGAGCCATCAATTTGTTCAAATCGTTCAAAAAGTCGCGATAAATTGGCTTTTGAAATACCGCCGCCGCTATCTTCAACTTCAAATTTTATGGTTCGAAGGCTATCGGCCGCAGCGTTCTTTTTGATTGAGGCACGCAACACAACCTTGCCGGTATTGGTGAATTTTATGGCATTTGATAACAAATTGCCAAGGATTTGCCTTATTCTATTGGGATCGCCAATAAATTGATTTTCGCTGATTGATGGCAATTCTACACTCAGCTCTAAGCCCTTTTCTTCGGCGCGTGCCTTAAATAGACCAGTTAGGGTCTTTAATACAGTTTCAAGTTCGAATGGCGTATGTTCAATTTCTAACTTTTCGGATTCGATTCTGGCAATGTCGAGAACATCATTTAAAATATCGCGCAGACTATCGCCCGAATTTTCAATCAGATCGACCATTTCGCGTTGCTCTTTATTAAGCTTGGTTTTCCCCAAAAGGCCAACAACTGCAATAACTCCATTTAATGGAGTTCGTATCTCATGGCTCATATTGGCCAAAAATTCGGTCTTAACGCGACTCGCACGTTTGGCGTCTTTTAGAGCTTGTGAAAGTTCGTTTCGCCTCGCAACCTCATTTGTAATATTGGTGCTGAAGGAAATAATCTTATCAGATCCGCCATTTACGCCTTTTAGGTAAAATACGCTATAGCGCACATCAAGCGGCGTGCCGCCCGGAGTTTTAATTTTAAGCTCTAGAGATTCTAATTGGAGGGTCTTTCGTGATTTATCAATTAGACTGGTTATGGTTTTAAGGTCTTCTGCGCTCAAGAAACTATATATTTGATTTAGCAATTCCTGGGAATTTTTAGTCTTGCGCGAGTCTATCCCTAATGCTTCGAGCGCACCATAGGCATTGGCCTTTTTGGTATCTATATCATAAACCAAAATAATGGATTCGCTATTATTAAGAGCGAGATTAAGCAAATTTTGGTTTTCGGATAGTTTTTGAAGGTTTGAATAGGATTCGGTTTGGTCGATAACCATGCCCGACATTCCTATATGATTTCCTTCTTTATCATAGATTGGGCTTCCCTTTGCGACCAATTGCTTTATTTCACCAGATTTGGTTTGAAATCGATAATTGCATATAAAGGGTGAAGCGCTTTTGGCGGCATTGAGCATAATGGATAGAAAATCAGAACGTGTATCCGGCGTAACTTGCGCTAAGAATTCTTCGCCGCTAAGCGGCCCTAAATTTTCATCGTGACCGAAAATTTTATATGCGCCCGGCGACCATGAATATCTATTATCTTCGAATAGCCAATTATAAACACCAACACCGACATGTAACTCCAGTTCTTTTCGCAATAATTCTTCGCGCTCGCTATTCTTTACGGCGAGTTCTAGCCTGTCAGCCTTTGTTTTGTTAATCTCATTTAGTTCAAAATTCGTAAGTGCATCATTGATTATCGCGCTTCCGATAGAATATGTAAAAATTAAGAAATAAATCAAAGGGATAGCAACTGCGAAACTACCGAATGTATTAACCTTTAAAGCTGTCACAAGGATAATAGTTACAATTGTTGGCAAAGATCCGAAAATTACTGCACGCGGAACTGGCGCGTTCAAATAAATGAATGAGAATAGGTGGCCTACTAGGAAGATTGCCGCACATGTTGCCGCAATTGGTGTATCAATCATGCTAAAGCCAACAAATGTTACACAAAGTGCTACATTTCTTGCGATGCCATTAATAACAACTTCGTGTTCAATTTTGTCTATACTGATTTCTTTATGTTTGAGGGCATTTTCAAAGAAGATATTTATATGCCTTTGGCGTTCCCACAGCATAATATACATTACTATGCCAACAATAAAAAGCCAAAATGGGCCAACAAAATACGCTGAAGCAAGTGTTACAAGGCGACCGACGGCGAGCCCTATTGTATTATCATTAAGATTTTCAAGGCTTTGTTTAATTAGCGTGC
>CAYTWK010000001.1:53480-74020 GCA_964442095.1 uncultured Caulobacteraceae bacterium
TTTTAATTCATCAGAATATGAATCAAAGCGCTTAATTTGCTTTGATGGAGCGAACTCCAACCTAAGTCTATTTTGTTTATTGTTTTCCATATTTGCACTATTAGATAGATTTACAAATATAAACTTAACAAATAAATTACTCTAAATTAGCCATTTGATTTTAGCATAAATATCAATTCCAAAGCTTCTCGTGGTGATAAGTCATTGGGGTCGATATTATCTATTATCTTTTCTATTTCACTTTTTTCGCGCTCTATATTCTGCGCCACTGGACGGGCCGCAAAAAGTGGTAATTCACTAAACAAATTATTGTGGCTTGCATTATTGTTTGTGCCGGTTTCCAATAAATGCAAAACTTCTTTGGCGCGGTTGATCGCGACATTTGGCAGACCAGCTAGTTTAGCAACTTGCACCCCATAAGATTTATCCGCAGCGCCATTTATTACGCGGTGTAAAAATACCAATTCGCCGTTCCATTCCTTTGCACTCAAAGAGGCATTGGCAAGAAAGCCCAAACTGTTCGAAAGCGCCGTTAATTCATGATAATGAGTTGCAAAGAGCGCACGTGATTTATTGATGTCGTGCAAATATTCGCAAACTGCCCAAGCAATCGCTAGGCCGTCATAGGTTGCGGTTCCACGGCCAATTTCATCAAGAATAACAAAGGATCTTTCGGTTGCGCGATTTAAAATTACAGCGGTTTCAATCATTTCCACCATGAAAGTTGATTGCCCTGAATATAAATCATCTGAAGCGCCAACTCGGGAGAATATTTTGTCAATTATGCCGAATTCAAATTTCTCTGCTGGGACAAAAGAGCCGGCTTGTGCCATAATTGCCAATAAAGCATTTTGCCTTAAATAGGTGGATTTTCCGGCCATATTAGGCCCGGTAATTAAAGTTAGGCGCGCGCCATCTTTACCCTCGCCATCAATTTTGCAATCATTTTTGGTAAATATAGTCCCATTGCGCGACAAAGCGACATCTACCACTGGATGACGTGCATCAAGAGCATGAAACTTAAGCGATTTGTCAATTTTCGGTCGGCAGCATTTAAATTCTAATGCGTATTCCGCCAAAGAACAAGAAACATCAATTCTAGCAATTGCATCGTTAGATGCTCGTATTTTCTCGCTTTGTGCGCATATTTGAGCAACGGCGGTTTCATATAATTCAAGCTCCCGCGCGAGAGCCATTTCACCAGCGCGCGCGACTTTGGAGTTTAGGTCAATGAGCTCTTTTGTAGTAAAGCGAACCATACCAGCAAGTGTTTGGCGGTGGATAAAATATTCATTTAAAGGCGGCTCTAAAAGTGGTGGCGCTTGCTTTGGTGTCGCTTCAATAAAATAACCAAGTATATTATTAAATTTGATCTTTAGGGCTTGTCCTGCTTGCTCATTTACTTGCGCATTTAAGGCCGCGATAAGTCTTCTTGATTCATCTCTTAAAGTGCATAATTCATCAAGTGCCGCGTCAAAGCCGCGCCTTACAAACCCTCCATCGCGGGCCAATAAAGGTAATTCATCAGCAAGAAATAGTCGCAAGAATTGCGCTACATTCCCAAGATCTGGCTGCGACGCAAGGCTAGATTCGCTCGCGGCGGAATACAAAATCGCTGGCGATTCAGTTGGTAATAAGGTGCTAATTAGGTTTGACGAAAATAGACCCTTTGAGATTGCGTTTAAATCTCTTGGCCCGCCGCGCCCCAATTCAAGGCGTGATAATGGCCGCGCCATATCGGGCATATGGGTAAGTTTTTCACCGAGCTGAGAAAGAATATTTTGATTATCCAAAAAGTATCCGATGGCATCATAGCGCTGGTTTATCAATTCTATGTCCAATAAGGGGCGCGATAAATCATTAGCCAATAATCGGCCGCCTTGTGGGGTTTTTGTATAGTCAATTGTGTATAGAAGTGTATTTTTGCGCGCCCCTTTTTGGCTTTTTTCAATTTCTAGGCTTAACCGCGTCGCTGGATCAATACTTAAAAAGCCTTCTGTATTAACCTTTTTAGGCGCTAATAATTTCGGCAGCACGCCCGCTTGGGTCGTTATAATATAATCATAAATTAGCCCGAGAGCTTGAATTTCACTTTTAGAAAATTCACCAAAACCTGAAAGTGTTGAAACACTAAAACCGCGCTCCATCTCTCTCTTTGCTGAGTTAAAGTCCGCTTTAATCGCGGGCCTTAGAGTTGTTGTATTTGCTATAGCGCCAAAAATTTTCGATTGCGCTTTATCTGCGTCTTTATCAATTATTAGAATTTCACTAATCTGCAGGCTGGCAGCCTCATCGATTAGCCTTGTAATTTCGCTTGAGGTCACGCAAAATTCGCCCGTGGAGACATCGGCCCAAGCCAAAGCGCCATTAATAGCACCAATATCATAAACTATTGCGCCTAATCGATTTGCTGATTTGGCTTCTAAAAGTTGTTCCTCAGTTAAAGTGCCTTGGGTGATTATTCTTGTAACTTCGCGCCGTATCACCGCCTTGGAGCCGCGCTTTTTGGCTTCTGATGGGGTTTCTAACTGGTCGCAAATCGCGATTTTATAGCCTTGGCGCACTAATTTGGCCAAATAACCTTCAACCGAATGGGCTGGAACGCCTGCCATAGGGATTTCTTCGCCATCGTGACTGCCGCGCTTAGTTAATGCAATATCAAGGGCTTTAGCTGCGGTTTTGGCATCATCAAAAAATACTTCATAGAAGTCGCCCATTCGAAAAAACAAAATAGCGTCTTGGTGCTCTGCTTTAGCTTTTATGTATTGCGCCATGACAGGGCTTGTATTCTTTGGATTGTCCATAATTTCGTTTTAGAGACTTTTTTTCAATTTTGAAGCCACCAACAGCTTTATTTTTTAGGTGAAACCTTGAAAAATACAAAAAGATAGGCAATATAACATTCGGAGATTGGATGGTGGACGCAATTCTCGCCAACCCGGTCAGATCTGGAAGGAAGCAGCCGTAACGAATTCTTTGCGGGTCGCTGTTCAGTCTCTACTAATTCTTTGAGTTTGCAATCTATAACTCAAATCTTCCTCATATTTATTCTTTTCATTCGGCTTTGTTCGCTTTTCAAACTGGCTGTGGTCATGTATGTTTTTTAAATGGACAATGATTTGGAATCTAATGGCGAAATAGATGAATTTGACGCTCATCCGAAGGATGATGTTACCATGTCTATGTTTGGCGATGATGTGGCACCAGAAACTAATTCTAAAAGTCCATATCTAGTTTTGGCGCGCAAATATCGCCCGCAAAGCTTTGGCGATAGTTTTATCGGCCAAGATGCGATGGTCAAAACTCTAAGAAATGCATTCGCGCAAAATCGAATTGCCCATGGCTTTATGCTCACTGGCGTGCGCGGAGTTGGCAAGACTACTACCGCAAGACTATTGGCGCGTGCACTAAATTATTCGCGCCCAGATAATGATAAACCGAGCATGGATTTGGATGTTTTGGGTATTCATTGTGAAGCAATCACACAGGGCCGCCATCCTGATGTTATCGAGCTTGACGCCGCCTCCAATACCGGTGTCGATAATATGCGCGAACTACTCGATAATGCGCGCTATCGGCCCATAAGTGCACGCTATAAGATTTATATAATTGACGAGGTGCACATGCTTTCGCTTTCGTCATTTAATGCTCTTCTAAAGACTTTGGAGGAGCCGCCCGAACACATAAAATTTATTTTTGCTACCACTGAAACCCATAAAGTTCCGGTTACTATTTTGTCGCGTTGCCAAAGATTTGACTTGCGCCGTGTCGATAAAATTACTCTGGCAGATTATTTGTCAAAGATTTGCGATCTCGAAAATATGAAAGTTGCCCGCGAAGGATTAGAGCAAATCGCGCGCGCTGCCGAAGGTTCAGTTCGCGACGCGCTTTCGCTTTTGGATCAAGCGCTGGTTCAAAATTCAAGTGGCGGCGAAATTTCGAGCGAAGATGTAAGAATTATGTTGGGGCTTGCCGATCGCAACCGCATTTACGATTTATTTGGCTATATTCTCGGCGGCAAAACCAAAGAGGCCATGATAGAGCTAAAGGAGCAATATGATCTCGGCGCCGACCCAAATAGTATTATTAGCGCCCTAATGGAGCTTTGTCACGAAATAGCAAAGCTTTCAGTAATGGGTGATTTATATAAAGAAATTGAAAGAGGGGATCGCCTAGAAAGATTAGAAGGTTTTGCGTCTTTAACCTCGAAAATGGCGCTTTCACGAATTTGGCAAATGCTCTTATTGGGTTTTGAAGAAACAAGGCGCGCGCCCGATGCTTTGCAGGCGGCTGATATTTGCCTTCTAAGATTATGTGCGATTTCTTCAATGCCTTCGCCCGAAGATTTGATTAAAAGGCTTTATGACGATAGCACCCAGTCACAAACCAGCCCAGCAATTGAAAAAGCGCCAATTAGTAGCGAAACTAGCGTTTCAATGCATGAAGTAGATGTCCCAATTACTTCAATTGCCAATGATAAAACTCATATTGAAACGCTTGATGATATTATTAAAATGATTGAACTTAGCGGCAATCGCGCAATGGTTTTGGACCTTGAGCGCTATGTTATGCCGGTTCGGTTTGGCCCAAATCTTTTTGCTTTTGAGCCTGCCAAAGGCGCGCCAAAATCATTGCAACGTGAGATTCTTAAAGTTTTAGAAGAATTAACTGGTGAAACATGGAAAGTTTATGTTGAATCCGGCGGCACTGAGACGATAGAGCAAAAGCGCAAAGCACTTCAGAAGGAAAAAGAAGAAGAAATAAAGAAAATGCCGCAAATTGCCGCATTCATGAAAGCATTTCCGGGCGCAAGGATTGTTAAGATTAACGAACCTCAGGCCCAAGAACCCGAAATTTTAGGTCAAATGGAACAATAATCGAAAGGTTTTAAATTATGAAAGATATTGGCGGATTAATGAAAACTATGCAGGCAATGCAAATGAAGGTTGCCGATGCTCAAAAGAAAATGAACGAGCAAGAGGCCGAAGGACAATCTGGCGCGGGCATGGTTAAGATAAAACTGCAAGGTGAAAACAATCTTGTTGCAATATCAATTGACCCAAGTCTTATGGTCGCCGAAGATGTTGAAATTCTCGAAGATTTGATAAAGGCAGCTTTTGAGGACGCGCGCAAAAAGCTTGAAGAAACGCGCAAAAGCATGGAAAAAGATTTGATGGGCGGGCTGCCATTGCCTCCTGGCTTTAAGATGCCGTTCTAATTATTTAATGTTTCGAAGTTCAAATACTAATATTGGGCCAGAGCTTGCAAGGCTTATTGATCTATTGTCCAAACTACCTAGTCTTGGGCCCAAATCTGCGCGTCGTGTCGCTTTAACGTTACTAAAAAAGCGCGAATCCTTAATGCAGCCATTGGCAGACGCGCTTGCGGCGGCGGCACTTGCGGTAAAGGCGTGCAATGTATGCGGCAACCTTGATACCATAGAACCTTGTTCAATTTGCGCCAATGATATGCGCGATAAATCGATTATTTGCGTAATTGCTGATGTTGGTGATTTATGGGCCCTAGAGCGCACCCAAGGATATAGGGGTCAATATCATGTATTGGGCGGATTATTAAACCCTTTGGACGGCGTAACCCCCGAAGATTTGCGCATTAAAGAATTATTGGCGCGCGTTGAACAAGGACAAGTAAAGGAGATTGTCTTGGCGCTTTCGGCGACGCTTGATGGACAAGCCACCGCGCATTATATAGCTTCGGTTCTTGAAACTAATAATATAAAAATATCGCGCCTTTCACACGGCCTTCCGGTTGGTGGCGAACTAGACCACCTTGACGAAGGCACTTTAATGACCGCCCTGCGCGCACGCCTAGAGATTTAATTTACTTATAAAAATGGTCACCTTCGAACGGCTATTTCTTGCTTGCCAAATTAGGCTGCTTGGGCAATAAAAGATTATTGCAATAAATATTAGTATACAAAATTCGGAGGGTTAGATGATTATCAAAAAGCAATTCTATATAAATGGCGAATGGGTAGATCCAGCAACGCCGCGCGAACATCATATTATTAATCCTGCCACCGAAGAAGCGATTGCAACCATATCCTTGGGCTCATCTGCCGATGTTGATAAAGCAGTCGGTGCTGCAAAGGCGGCGTTTGAAACCTATTCTGTTTCAAGCCGTGAAGAGCGGATTTCATATTTGGAAAAAATAATAGCCTTAATGAGTGAGCGAATGGGTGAGTTTGCCGAGGCTATCAGCCAAGAAATGGGCGCGCCAATGTGGCTTGCAAATGCGGCACAAGTCCCAGCTGGCATTGGCCATTTTATGCAGGCGCTTTCAATTTTAAAGAGCTATGAATTTGAAAGCAAAATTGGCAATTCTCATCTCGTTCGCGAGCCAATTGGCGTTTGCGCTTTAATCACGCCTTGGAATTGGCCGCTAAATCAAATTGGCTGTAAGGTTGGCCCTGCTTTGGCGACTGGTTGCACTATGGTTTTAAAGCCATCTGAAAATGCACCTTTGGATGCAATGATATTGGCACAAATAATTCATGATGCCGGCGTCCCTAAAGGTGTATTTAACCTTGTAAACGGCGATGGCCCGGGTGTGGGGGTTGCTATGTCATCGCATAAGGATGTCGATTTTGTTTCCTTTACTGGCTCAACTAGGGCTGGTGTTGAAATCGCAAAGAATGCGGCGCCAACTGTAAAACGTGTCGCCCAAGAATTGGGTGGTAAATCGCCAAATATTATTTTGGCAGATGCCGATATTGCCAAGGCCGTTACCGCCGGCGTTCGTTCTTGCTTTGGTAATTCAGGGCAATCATGCAACGCGCCAACGCGCATGTTTGTGCCGCGCGCAGAGCTTGAAAATGTTAAAGTTGCCGCAAAAGCAGCCGCCGAATCCGTCGTGGTTGCAAATCCAATAGATGGCCCGAAAGGTTCAATCGGCCCTATTTCTAATGCGCGCCAATATGAAAAAGTGCAAAGCCTTATCGAGACTGCAACAAAAGAGGGCCTTGAAATTATCGCTGGTGGTGTTGGGCGCCCTGAAGGATTTAACAAGGGCTATTTTGCACGCCCTACTATTGTTATTTCGCCTGATAATAAATCGACCCTTGCGCAAGAAGAGGTATTTGGTCCAGTTTTGACAATTATCCCATATGACACCGAAGACCATGCGATTGAAATGGCTAATGACACTGTCTATGGCCTCGCAGGATATGTTCAGTCAGGAGACGCCGACCATGCGCGCGCTGTGGCAAAGAAAATCCGCGCTGGCAATATTAGTATCAATGGCCAAAGCGGCGACCTTGCAACACCATTTGGTGGCTATAAACAATCAGGAACTGGCCGCGAATGGGGCGAATTTGGCTTTGAAGAATTCCTAGAAATCAAAGCTGTTAGCGGTTGGGGCTAATCTTAATGCATAGGCGCGATGCTATACGGCTTCTGGGGCTTGGCACACTTGGTCTAGGCCTTGGCTTCTCTCGCTCTAGCTTTGCCGCGCCCGCTTTAAAACGCTCGCCAAATATAAATTGGCAAGCAATCGAAGCCTATATCGAAAAGGCGCGTCTTGATTGGCGTGCCCCAGGGCTTGGTGTTGCTATTGTGCAAAATGGCGAAACCATATTTGCAAAAGGCTTTGGGGTTAGGAATGTCGATACAAATGCGCCCGTAAATGCCGATACTATGTTTAATGTTGGCTCGACAACAAAGGCGTTTACATCTGCGGGTGTTGCAATGATGGTCGATCAAAAAAAGCTTGATTGGGAGACGCCAGTCCGCGAATATCTTCCGAGCTTTCGCATGGGAATTGGCAACGAATATGACAGCGTGAACCTGCGTGATATGTTAAGCCATAGAACAGGTTTGGGCCGCCACGATTTAATTTGGTATAATAATAAAAATCTTACTCGCGCCGAACTTTTGGCGCGTCTGCCCTATCTTGATACTTTTGCGCCCCTTAGAAGCAAGTATCAATATAATAATCATATGTTCATTTTGGGTGGCCACGCCCTAGAGACGGTCGCAGGGATTTCTTGGGAAGAATATACAAAATCAAAGATATTTTTGCCGCTTGGCATGAAGCGTTCAAATACTTCATTTGAAGAAATGATGCTTGATAATAATTATGCCAATGGACATAGGCTTCGCGATAAAACTGTCCAATATTCAATTCCTATTCGTGTTGAAGATAAAATCGGACCGGCCGGCGCAATAAATTCTAGCGTTAATGATTATGCAAAATGGATTGCCCTTCAATTGGGGCGCGGAAGCTATAAAGATACGCGCCTTTTTAGCCGTGCCCAAAGTGACATAATGTGGGAGCCATTGGTGGGATCGGGCGGGGTGCCTTCAAGCCCTGAATTAAGCCGCGGATTCTATGGTCTTGGTTGGCGCATTGACACCTATCGCGGAATGACGCGCGTGGCGCATGGTGGAAATCTAAATGGCTTCGCCTCAAGAGTTACCTTAATACCCGAAAAGAATCTTGGCATTGTCGCCTTTACAAATCTTGGCGCAAGCCCGCTTCCAGGGCATGTATCACTTGATGTTATTGATATGATATTGGGACTAGAGCCCGCCAATTGGTCAGCGCGAAATCTTGCGCGGCGTAATGCAGCCGAAACTGCTGCACCAAGCGCCGCAACAGGGCCACGCCATGTCGCGAATACCAAGCCGTCGCGTGAACTATCCGAATTTATTGGCCGCTATAATCACAAGGGCTATGGCGATATGTTGGTAAGCCTCAAAGATGGTGCATTATGGGCGAGTTATAATGATATGCCTATAAAATTAGAGCATTGGCATTATGACGTTTTCAATGCCAACCCAGTGCGCGGCGAAGACGCGGATTTAAAAGACATAAAATTTGTATTTGCTTCAAACGAAGAAGGCCAAATTAGCGGCTTTAGCGCAAAAATGGAAGAAAGCACGCCGCCTGTCATTTTCCAAAAAATGGCCTAAGGGTTAAATGATATTGCCAATTGACTATTGGTGCGCCTCATATATCTAAATACTATTTAGGGTTTAGGAGTATGGGGGAATATTATGGCAATTAAAGGCGTGAAATACTTTTTGGGGATTGCAATTCTTGCTTCTTTTAGCCTGATAGATGCTCAGATTTTAAACGCCCAAACTGCGCCCGCTTCGCAAAGTTCAAGTCCTAAAAAATTACCTAGTGCTGCCGATTTTGCTTTCAAAGCCGGAAAAAGCTTTACAGTTTCGCCAAATGGCAAACAATTGGCTTTTATGACAGGTGAGGGGAAAGACGCGAAAGTCGTTTTGATAAATGTAGAAACCGGCGAATCAAAAAATATAAATCTCGGTGATAAAACTAAACCGCGCGCTATAAATTGGGCGGGGAATAATTATCTAATAATCCATGTTAGCTTTTTCTATGACGCAGATGATACATCGCGTAATAGTAATTATCGCTATGAAATACAGCGCTCGGTTACCTATAATCTCGCAAATGGCCGAACCGCCCTTTTAATGCCAACGCAGGATTTGCAAAACAATGTTAGCCTAAGCATAGAATATATGAGCCAGGATGATCCAAAAGAAATCATTATGGCCGCCTTTATGCAACGCGAAACTGTTGGCATGACGAGGGATACTGATGAGCCGAGCCTTGCACTATTCAAAACCAGTCTTGATACTGGTCGCGGTTCTCGCATTTCTATGGGCTCAGCTAGTACGGTTGATTTTGTCTTGGATGCCTCGGGTCAACCAAAGCTTAGAATTGATACAAATGGTGCAAAAAGAACCGCAAGTTTGTTGAAGTTTGAAAATCGCACTTGGAAACCCTTGCTTGAATTTTCAGATACAATTGAGCTACCATTTAATATAGAGGGCTTTTTGGACGCTGAGACATTATTGATTATAGAAGAATCAGATAATCTAAAAAGACCCAAGAAATTAAATATTCAAACAGGCGCTATCACGCCAATGTTTGAAACAGAAACACGCTCTGTTTCTAGTGTTATTATGGATCCATATACACGCACGCCAATAGGTTTAGTCTATGATAATTTCACACCGCAATTAAAATGGCTATCGCCTGATTTGGAGCGGTTTCAGACTTTACTGCAGCGCGCTTTTCCAGGAAAATATGTATATATCAATGATTGGGACAAAGAAAAAAAATCGATCTTAATTGGGGTTGAATCTGGAGATACACCCTATTCAACCTATCTATTTGATACAAAAAAGCTCGGGGCGGAATTGCTAACATTGCATCCTGAAGGTTTCGAAGAATACGAATTTGCGCCAAAAACTATCGAAAAAATGACCGCGTCCGATGGTTTGGAAATTACGGTTTTGGTTACACGGCCGCGCAATTCATCGGGCAAAAAGCTTCCTGCTATTGTCCTACCGCATGGCGGGCCCGAGGCTAGCGATGACCCAGGGTTTGACTATGAATCCCAGTTTTTGGCTTCGCGCGGCTATGTTGTCATTCAGCCGCAATTTCGTGGCTCAACTGGCTTTGGCTCTGACTTTGCTCAAAAGGGCTATGGTGAATGGGCTGGAAAAATGCAATCGGATGTAAACGAGACCGTCAAATGGGCCAATGATAAAGGCTGGATTGATAAAGATAGAGTTTGCATTGTTGGCTCATCTTATGGTGGTTATTCAGCATTGGTTGGTGTGGCACACACACCTGATTTATATAAATGCGCGGCATCATTTGGCGGAGTTTTTGATTTAGCCGAAATGCAAGAGCGCGCCGAAGACCGCGGCGGTTATAAATCGTCTTCACTTGCTTATTGGAAAGAATCTATTGGGTTTTCTAATAAGGACAAAGAAAAAATCCGCGCGATTTCGCCAGTGTTTCAGGCGCAGAATGTTAAGGTGCCAGTTTTGCTAATGCACGGCATCGAAGATACTGTGGTGCCCATTAAACAAAGCCGTGACATGGCAAATGCTTTGCGCAGAGCTGGGAAAGCCGTTCAGCTAATCGAGTTTGAACGTGAAGATCATTGGCTTTCGCGCCAAGAAACTCGTGAGCGTTATTTGGTAGAGCTTGAAAAATTCTTGGCGCCGATTTTAAAACCGGAATGATAATAAAGGGGAAAAACACAATGATATCTATTCAAGCTTTACGCGCTTTTATTTTTCCTTTTGTTTTATTATTTGCATCTATTGCGACCGCACAAAGCGCACCTCAAGCCGCGCCGCCACCGAGTGCTGCCGATTTTGCAAAAAAGGACTTCCGCGGTTTCACTATTTCGCCAAATGGACAAAATCTCGCCTTTATTTCAGGTGAGGGTGAAAATGCTAAAGTTGTCTTGGCGGATCTAACTAATGGAAATCTTCAAACCATAAATATAGACGCCGAATTAAAGCCCAGAGGGGTTGCTTGGGCTGGCGATAAATATATTCTAATTTATGTTTCAATGTATTTTAACGCTGATGGAACTCGAAAAAATAGTAACTATCGCTATGAAATCGAGAGGACAGTTTCGTTTTCAATAGAAAACAAGAGAACAAAACTGCTCATGCCGCTCGAAGAATTACAGTATAATACGGGCCTGCCTATAGAATATTTGAGCCAAGATAACCCGACAGAGATTATATTATCGGCCTATGAAAAAGTAGTCGACGCAAGTGGTAATGCAGTTTCCGGCCGTTCAAATCTTGCACTTTACAAGACTAGTCTTGCTACGGGGCGTGGCTATCGCATAACGGGCGGTAATGAAAATACACAAAATTTCATTTTTGATAATGATGGCAAATTGCGACTTCGAATTGATATTCACGCAGTAAAGCGAAATGTAAAACTTTTAAAATTCGAAGCCAATAAGTGGGAAATCCTATTGGAATTTGATGACGCAATCGAATTGCCTTTTTCAATTGAAGGGTTTTTGGATGCCAATAATGTTTTGATTATCCAAGACGATAAAGGAAAAGGAACAGCCAAAAAATTAAATATTCAAAATGGTGATATTACGAATTTTTTCGAAAATGAAACTGCTGCTGTTTCAAATGTAATACTTGATCCATATTCTAAAACGCCAATACGTATAACTTACGATAGTTTTGAACCAAATTTTAAATGGATTTCGCCCGAAATGGGTCGTGTGCAAGAGCTTTTGGAGAAGGCCTTTCCTGACAAATATGTTCGCATTTATGATTGGGATAAGGCCGCAAGGCGCTTCATTATTGCTGTGGACTCTGCGGATTCACCATTGCAATACTTCTTTTTTGATACCGAAGGCATGAGCGCAAATGCGATTAGCCTATTGCCAGAATCGTTTGAAGAATACGAATTTGCGCCGAAAACCATCGAAAAAATGACCGCGTCCGATGGTTTGGAAATTACGGTTTTGGTTACACGGCCGCGCAATTCATCGGGCAAAAAGCTTCCTGCTATTGTCCTACCGCATGGCGGGCCCGAGGCTAGCGATGACCCAGGGTTTGACTATGAATCCCAGTTTTTGGCTTCGCGCGGCTATGTTGTCATTCAGCCGCAATTTCGTGGCTCAACTGGCTTTGGCTCTGACTTTGCTCAAAAGGGCTATGGTGAATGGGCTGGAAAAATGCAATCGGATGTAAACGAGACCGTCAAATGGGCCAATGATAAAGGCTGGATTGATAAAGATAGAGTTTGCATTGTTGGCTCATCTTATGGTGGTTATTCAGCATTGGTTGGTGTGGCACACACACCTGATTTATATAAATGCGCGGCATCATTTGGCGGAGTTTTTGATTTAGCCGAAATGCAAGAGCGCGCCGAAGACCGCGGCGGTTATAAATCGTCTTCACTTGCTTATTGGAAAGAATCTATTGGGTTTTCTAATAAGGACAAAGAAAAAATCCGCGCGATTTCGCCAGTGTTTCAGGCGCAGAATGTTAAGGTGCCAGTTTTGCTAATGCACGGCATCGAAGATACTGTGGTGCCCATTAAACAAAGCCGTGACATGGCAAATGCTTTGCGCAGAGCTGGGAAAGCCGTTCAGCTAATCGAGTTTGAACGTGAAGATCATTGGCTTTCGCGCCAAGAAACTCGTGAGCGTTATTTGGTAGAGCTTGAAAAATTCTTGGCGCCGATATTGAAGCCGGAGCAATAGACTGGCGAAGGCAAGTTTAGATTTTTGGCTTTGCAAGCTGTAACTTAAACTTTGACATTTTTCGTTCGGGTTCTATACTCAACAATAGACAATTAATGCGGCTTTAGAATGGGTGGAATATGAAAAGAAGCTTTTTATTATCGGCAGTCTTTATAGGAGTTTGCTTTACAACAATAAGTGCAAATGCACAAACGGCAACAGTTGCGAGTGCTAATAATCCTGCTCAAGCACCTAGCGCGAAGGATTTTGCTCGTAACCCTGCCAATAGCTTTTCAATTTCACCCGACGGCAAGGCTTTGGCCTATTTATTGCCTCAAGGTGCCAAGAATAGCGTCATAATACTAAACCTTGAAACTAATGCGGCGAAAACAGTGCCTTTGGGTGATGAGGCAAAGCCTCGGCGGGTTTATTGGGCTAATAATGGCTTTGCCGTTGTTGTTGCCAGTATTACAGCGTCTTACGACGGCGTTGATTCTACGCGCCGGATAATGCGTGAGTTTGTGCACCGAATTTCAATAGCTCGTGACGGAAGCAGTGTTAAGGTTCTAATGTCAAACCCGGAATTACGCGGCAATTTGAGCTTTCCTATGGTTCATTCCCATCTTGAAGACGATAATTTTGCTATTATGAGTGCGCGGATTGGTGAAAGCCATTTTGGCACGTCTGGTAGGTTAAATAATTTTGACACGAGAGATTGGTTTCATACTGCACTATATAAAGTAGACCTAAGGACAGGCATTGGCCGCCAAGTTGAGCATGGCAATAATGAGACGATTGACTGGGCCGTTAATTCAAAAGGCCAAGCCGTGGTTAGAGTTGATTATTCTGACTCGCGAAAAACAGTTAGTTATTATGTTCGCTCCGGAAATGGTGGCTGGCGCAGAATATTTAGTTATGAAGTGAAACCTGGCGATTCGCCGTATGATCTTGAAGGAATTATTGACGATAAGACGGCACTCCTTATAGACTCGCGTGGTGACACAAAAAAAGCTCTTTACCTAAATTTGGCGACAGGTGTCCTAACAAACGCATTTGAAGATGAGACGCGATCTATTTCAAGTGTTGGTTTTGACGCAATTACTTATGCCCCTAATGCTTTATTCTTCGAAGGTTATACTCCTCAAATGCGTTGGCTAGACGCGGATATGGCGCGATATCAAGGTATTCTAGAAAAATCTTTTCCAGGTAAAGATGTTTCAATTGTCTCCAAAAGTGAAGATAGATCAAAAATGGTAATTGTTGTTGATTCAAATAATGCTCCTTTGCAGACTTATTTGTTTAACACAAAAGATATGACCGCAGAAAAATTGAGCGATAATACTACAGCAATGGAGAGCTTTCGCTTTGGTGCTAGAACTTTAGAAGAATTTACAGCGCGCGACGGCATGAAAATTCCGGTTTTTGTAACGAAGCCATCAAATGGTAGGACTGCAAAAGCGCCAATGATAGTGCTGCCACACGGCGGCCCGCAAGCTCAGGATAGGTCTGGCTTCGAGGATTGGGCGCACTTCTTTAGTTCGCGCGGATATTTAGTTTTGCAACCACAATTTCGTGGCTCTACCGGTAAGGGCAAAAAATTCGAAGAAGCCGGCTTTGGTGAGTGGGGCGGCAAGATGCAACACGATGTTAGCGATTCTGTGAAATGGGCGATTGAACAAGGTTGGGCTGATGCACAAAGAGTATGCATTGTTGGTGCTTCATATGGGGGCTATGCAGCATTTGCAGGCGCAACTATGACTCCAGAGCTCTACGCTTGCTCGGTTTCTTATTCTGGCGTTTCAGACTTGGCTGTTATGCAGGGCTATGCTAGCCGTGAAACCGGTAGTGTAAAATATTGGGAAAAACACATGGGCCTAACCCGCTTCAATTCCCAGCAAATAGATGCCAAATCGCCGGCTAAATTGGCGCGTAATGTTCGAGGTCCAATGCTAATTTTGCACGGCAAGGATGATACGGTAGTTCCATTGGAACAAAGCCAAATTATGGCTGATGCAATGAAAGCGGCGGGAAAACCCTATGAGTTTATCGAGTTCGAGGGCGCTGATCATTGGCTATTGCGGGAAGATGGACGCCTAAAGTTTTTCTCAGAAGTTGAAAGATTTGTGAAACCGATTTTAAAGCCGGAGCAATAGGTCACCAAAGGCATGGAATTTTGCCTACAATACAAACCGCGATAAATCGGCATTTTGCGCCAAATCCGCGACTTTTTCATTGACGTATTTGGCATCAATAACCAAAGTCTCGCCCTCTCTGTCGGTGGCGGTAAAGCTAATTTCGTCAAGCACTCTTTCGAGGATTGTATGAAGACGCCTTGCGCCAATATTTTCAACTCTTGTGTTTACTTCGACGGCGGCATCGGCAATTGCCGAAATTCCTTCCTTGGTAAATTCTAAAATTACGCCTTCGGTTCCCATCAGGCCGATATATTGCTTGGAAAGGCTCGCTTGGGGTTCAACCAAAATTCTCTCCAGATCATCACGGCTAAGTGCATTTAGCTCAACGCGAATTGGTAAACGGCCCTGAAGTTCTGGCAATAGATCTGACGGCTTGGCGACATGAAAAGCACCAGAGGCAATAAATAAAATATGGTCAGTTTTAATGGCACCATGCTTGGTTGAAACCGTCGTTCCCTCGATTAGTGGCAATAAATCACGCTGCACACCTTCGCGCGAAACATCTGCGCCTTGGCGTTCAGCTCTGGCACAAATTTTGTCGATTTCATCAATAAAGACGACGCCTTCGCTCTGCGCAAGCTCAAGTGCAGTTTGTATCATAGTGTCTTTATCGATTAGATTATCGCTTTCCTCATTGATTAATGGCTCATAAGCGGCACGAACAGAAAGCTTGCGCATTTTCTTGCGGCCACCACCCATTGCGCCCATAATCGAGCCTAAATCTATCATGCCGCCCATTCCGCCAGGAAAATCCATCATATTGGGGGTTGGCGGGCCTTGTTCAAATTCAAGCTCAATTTCTTTGTCGTCTAGATCACCAGCCCTTAACTTTTTGCGGAAACTGTCCTTGGTTGCATCACTTGCTCCTGCGCCAACAATTGCGGCCAATACTCTATCTTCGGCGGCTGCCTCGGCCTTGGCGCGCACTTCTTTGCGCCTTGATTCGCGCACTAAATGAATAGACGCCTCTACTAGGTCGCGAATAATTTGCTCAACGTCGCGGCCCACATAGCCGACTTCGGTAAATTTGGTTGCCTCAACCTTCACAAATGGCGCGCCGGCAAGTTTTGCAAGGCGACGTGCGATTTCGGTCTTACCAACACCAGTTGGCCCAATCATAAGAATGTTTTTTGGCGTAGTTTCTTCGCGTAGCTTTTCGTCAAGCTTTTTGCGGCGCCATCTATTTCTAAGCGCAATTGCTACCGCGCGTTTGGCTTTTTCTTGCCCGATAACGTGTTTGTCAAGTTCAGATACTATTTCACGGGGGGATAAATCACTCAAGAGTTCGACTCCAAAATTTCTATTGTCGTATTGCCATTGGTATAGACACAAATATCGGCAGCAATAGCCATCGCCTTTTTCGCGATTTCTTCGGCGCTCAGATCCGTATCCATCAATGCCCGCGCCGCGGACAGAGCATACCCGCCGCCGGAACCAATTGCAGTTACATTATGGTCAGGCTCGAGGACATCACCAGTTCCAGTTAGAACATAGGTTCCGCTGGCGTCCGCGCATATCAACATAGCCTCAAGGCGGCGCAAATATCTATCGGTGCGCCAATCTTTCGCAAGCTCTACGGCAGCGCGCAATAATTGTTTGGGGAAGCGCTCGAGCTTTTGCTCTAAGCGCTCAAATAAAGTAAAAGCGTCCGCTGTTGCACCCGCAAAGCCTACAATAACTGTTCCATCAGCAAGGGTGCGAACTTTTTTTGCGCCATGCTTCATTACGGTATTGCCGACAGAGACTTGGCCGTCCCCAATTACAACAATTTTTCCGCCTTTACGAACCGCCAGTATAGTTGTTCCGCGCCAATCGGCGGCACTTCTTTCAAAATCGCTCATTGCTAAACCTTTATAAACTTAGACCAATTTGGGCTTTAAAGGTGCAATGTTCAAGTATTAGCTAAGATTTACGGATGTTAATCGCAGTTAAACGCGTGGCAGTTTCTATGATTGTGCGCGGCTTATATCGCCATTATGCAATGGAAACGAATTTATCGCGGCCATTGTATCGTTTTCGGGTTTGCCGCTTTGTTGCGGTAGGCCGCCACCACGACTGGCCCATGCACGCGCATATTCTTCAAATTCCGCCGCTGGCATTGGTTTGCCAAATAAATATCCTTGGCCCAATGTTGCACCGCGCTTTTTAAGGAAAGCCGCTTGTTCCGGAGTTTCAACGCCCTCGGCAACGGTCTCATAATTTAGACCGCCAGCCATAGCAATAATGGTTTCAATTAGTGCTGGTGCATGCTTGTCTTTTCCAAGTGCATGAACAAAACTCTGGTCAATTTTGAAAACGTCAAATGGCAGACTTGTTAGAGACGAAAGGTTTGAATGGCCGGTGCCAAAATCATCAATTGCGATGCGAACACCCTTTAATCTTAGGGGCTCTAATAGGCGTTGAACGCGATCTGGATCACTCATGGCTATTGATTCAGTAATTTCAAGCTCAAACAAACTGGGCGGCAAATTAGTTTCGTTTAAAACATCAACTACTTTTTGCGTGAAATTGTCATTATTAAACTGAAGCGATGAAACATTTACCGCAACGCGTAAAGCAAGCCCGCGCCGTAGCCATTCTGCTGCTCTTTTAGCGGCTTCGCGCATAACCAAATCGCCCATAGGCCCAATCAAGCCAGATTCTTCGGCAGCTTGAATAAATTTGCCAGGGCTAACAAGGCCGTATTTTGGATGTTCCCAACGCACCAAAGCTTCGCAGCCTGAAATTCTGCCAGTTCCCAAATCTACTTTAGGTTGGAAGTGAGGTAGGAATTGACCATGCTCGATGCCGTAGCGAATTTCGTTTTCTAGAACTAATTTTGACAGGGCGCGTTGATTGAGTTTGCGCGTAAAGAATACAGAGCGACCACCGCCTGAATTGCGCGCATGAGACATTGCAAGCTCTGCGGAGCGGATAATTTCCTCGGCGATTTCGCCGTCTTGCGGGAATACTGAAATCCCAGCACTGGCCCCGAGAACAATCCTATGATGTTGCAATTCGAATGGCTGGCGCAATGCCGCGGCCACTAATTGGGCAAAGCGCCCCGCTTCGGTTGGGTCTTTGACATTTGGCACAAGAATAGCGAATTCCGAACCATTTGTGCGCGCCAAAAGTGCCGGCTTGTTTTTGCAAGCCTCTAGGCGAACAATACTATCTGAGGCGCGCACTGCCGCTGCAAGCCTTTCGGACACCAGCGAAAGCAATTCACCGCCAATCACTTGGCCAAGTGTGTTTTGAACGCTCAAGAACCTATCGACATCTAGAGAAATTACCGCACCAGTTTCGCGCGCTACAATACATGCTTTTAATGCTTCATCAGTTTCCTGTTTAAAGCGCTTGCGGTTTGGAAGTTCGGTTACAGTATCGACAAAAGCCAATTGTTGAATACGCTTCATAGAGCTATCGAGGCGCTGCATCATCAGATTGATTGCACGCGCCAAGTCCTGAAATTCATCGCCGCTATTAATTTCTAAGCGCGCGCCGAGACGTTTAAGATTAGCATGCTCGGTAAATTGGATTAGATCCGTTATCGGGGAGGTTAATCTACGCGAATAGCGCCAAAAGCCGGCCCATATGAATAAGAGCCCAAAAGTGCCAACGGCAATTACTATGCTTTCGTTTAAATTGAGCCTGTGGATGATTATTACTGATGCCGAAACTAGGACCAAAACTATCGCGCTCAATAAAACGGCAAAGCTTGTTAGCCGCCGTGCTAAGGTGGTTCTGTTTTTCTCAATATATCCTGAACTAATTTTCTCGTTCACTATCGTTATTGCTCGTTCTTGAATTGGCCAAATTTTTTAAGTTATGTTGTTTTTTTAAGGCTATTAAGGTTGATAGCTTATTAACAAATCAGACAATTAAGTGCGCAAAGTGCGAAAAATTTTTCTAAAATGCTGATAAAATGGTGTTTTTGGTGGTTTTGCCATTTATAAATTGGTTCAAATGGTCTAAGCGGCTGTTAAATAAAAATGCACCATTTGGCGCAATCGCGGATTTTAGGAGATTTAAGTTGCGCGCAGCACAAATTAGCCGAAAAACTAAAGAAACCGATATTGAAGTAAGCCTAAATCTCGATGGGTCGGGTATCGCAAAAATTTCAACTGGAATCGGATTTTTCGATCATATGCTCGAAAGCTTTGCAAAGCATAGTTCTATTGATCTGGAGATAAATGCCAAAGGCGATTTACATATTGATATGCATCATACAGTCGAGGATGTCGGGATTGTAATGGGGCAATGTGTTAAAAAGGCACTTGGCGATTTTGGTGGCCTTGTAAGATTTGGTCATGCCTATACACCGCTTGATGAGGCACTAAGCCGCGCGGTTATTGATGTCTCAAACCGCCCATTTTTGCTTTGGGACGTGAAGTTCGCGCGCGATAAAGTTGGCGAAATGGATACAGAATTATTCAAAGAATGGTTTGGTGCATTTGCTGGAAATGGCGGACTTTGTATTCATGTTGAGAATCTTTATGGCGAAAACTCGCACCATATTATTGAAAGTGCTTTTAAGGCGCTCGCACGAGCATTCAAAGCTGCTATAGTAATTGACACCAAACTTGCGGGGGCCGCCGCTTCTACCAAAGGCGTATTATAAATAATGCTCGCATTAATTGACTATGGGTATGGCAATGTGCGTTCGGTCAATCAGGCGCTTTCAAGAATAAGCAATCAAGAGATTAAACTTAGCAAAGACCCCGAGGACATTCTTCGCGCTAATCATATTGTGCTCCCTGGTGTGGGTGCTTTTGCCCAGTGTATGGGCGCATTATCAAATATTGATGGTATGATTGAAGCACTGAATTATAGGGTTATTTCGCAAAAAACACCATTTTTCGGGATTTGTGTCGGGATGCAATTATTGGCCAATTGCGGCAAAGAATTTGAAACTACAGAAGGTCTTGCTTGGCTTGATGCCGAAGTTACGCGTTTAGAGCCTAAACAAGAGGGCCTTAAAGTTCCGCACATGGGTTGGAATGAAGCTGTGCCGCAAAAAGGCCAGTTTTTTGAAACTGCATGGTCATCAAAGCCCCAAGATGTATATTTTGTCCATTCCTATGCTTTTCGTTGCAATGACAAGAATGATATCGCCGCGATTTGTAATTATGGCGAGGAGGAATTTGCCGCAGCAGTTCAAAAGGATAATATTTTTGGCGTTCAATTTCACCCTGAAAAGAGCCAAAACGCTGGACTTAGGCTTCTAGAAGCTTGGATAAAAGAAACATGATTGAGCTATTTCCAGCAATTGATTTAAAAGATGGCAAAGCTGTGCGCCTTTTCAAGGGGCGGTTTGATGAAGTTACAGTATATGATGATGTGCCGCA
>CAYTWK010000002.1:0-28561 GCA_964442095.1 uncultured Caulobacteraceae bacterium
TTGAAAAAGACGACCGTGGTCGGTTTTATCTATATATTCCTGACCACGATATTTCATGCTTGTGAATGCACCAGCATGATTAGGAGCACTGTTCATATAAAGGCTTTCGCCGTTTATTTGCCTCTCAATAATAATCGGCTGAGATGGGGCAATCGAGTTTTGCGCCAAGAGATTTTGCGGCAAAATTAGGAGCGCGGAAACACTAATGAAAATGGATATTCTAGAGACCAAATTGTGAAATGATTTCATTCAGATTTTCCATATTGTCGAAAACTTCTAAAGCGCCGTGGGCCTTAAGTTTATCGCCATGGCCAGAGCGGATATGGCTGCCCCCTAGAAAACCGATAACTGTCATATTCGCTTCGCGTGCTGCGATAACACCGGGCACCGAATCCTCAATTACAAGGCATCTTTGAGAACTATAACCCATAGTTTGAGCGGCAAATAGAAACAAATCCGGGAAAGGCTTTGCGCGTTCAACTTGACTGGCGGAAAATACACTTTCGCCAAAAAAGTCTAATAGTTTTACGGTTTCTAGGTTCTTTAATAATTTAGATTTTTCAGTCGAAGAGGCCACGCATTTGGGGGCTTTTAAGCGTTCGAGAGCGCTAAATATGCCATTAATGGCCACAAGCTCTTTTGCAAATATGTCTTCTAAATCTCTTTTGTGCTGCTCCAAGAATCCTTCCGGCAGCGGCATGCCTAAGTCTCTCGATACTTTTTCCCAAATAAATCTACTTGGCTTTCCTACAAATTCCTCTAAAATCTCTTCTTCTTTTATTGGGTGGCCCAATGAATTTGCGGCTTTGGCTTCTATGCGGGCGGCAATATGCTCTGAATCGATTAAAACACCATCGCAATCAAAAATTACTAACATCCATTTCGCCTAAAATTAAAAATCATAGGCGATGCCTTTTCTTTCCCAATCACCATATCGTGTGGGTTCTTTGCCTTTGGGGCCACCTAATTCTTTAATATTGGCCTTTTCTTCACCAATCACGCGCCTTCTTTCATTTGCTTCTTCGATTGCACGCATTGCTTCTGGAGATAGTTTCTTTTTTGTCATAACATAAAGATTAACAGAATAATTATCCCAAGTCACCTGTTTACAACGCTTGACCTTTGCGCACAAAACAACCACCACGTCTTTGTGAAAAAGCCATTAAAAAATTCAAATAATAAGTTTGCAGGGCGTTCAAACTTTAATGCGAACAAAGCAAAAGGGCGAAAAATGCCGCGCCCATGCCCTGATGTTGCGCGCGACGCTGCGGCGCGTTTGGTTTGGAGAGTTCTTGAAGATGGCAACACACTTGATGATGCGATGGTCACGGAGGCTGCCTATGCAGAACTCTCTGGGCGCGATCGAAGTTTTGCTGCTGCGGTCGTGAAATCCACTATAAGGTATCTAGGACATATAGATATACTTATTGGGCAATATCTAGCAAAGCCGTTACCCGAAACGGCATTCTATGCTAGGGCGCTATTAAGAACCGGCGCCGCACAATATTTAACTGATTTAGCTCCGACGCATGCTATTATCGATAGAGCAGTTGAACTTGCAAAGAATGATAGGGTCGCGTTTGGAATGTCGGGTCTAATAAATGCGGTATTGCGCAAAATTACAAGCCAAGACCAAAAGCCAAATATTCCTATTATAGAGCTTTTGCCCGCCGTTTGGCGTGCCCGTTACCTAAGCTTTTATGGCGAAGAAAAGACACAAAAAATTGCTGCTTCTTTGTTAAATCCTGCTCCAATAGATATAAGCCTTAGAGCCGATTTATCAGCTATAGAACGCGACAAAATAAAGTCTGATTTTGGTGGCGAATTTATTGGTAAAAATACTTTACGAATTGGAAGTTTACCTGAAAACTTGCTCGAAATACTGTCTTGGCAAAATGGCGAAGTATGGGTGCAAGATGCGGCAGCGGCTGTGCCAGTTGAAATTTTAAATCCGCAAACGAATGAAGAAATTCTCGATATGTGTGCGGCCCCTGGTGGCAAGACGATGCAGATTGCGTCAAGGCGGGCCAAGGTAACTGCATTTGATGTATCTGAAGATAGACTAAAGCTAGTTGCACAGAATCTTGCGCGAACAAAGCTAAATGCAAGATTAGAAAAAGGCGACGCGCGTGAATTATGCGGAAAAGATAAATGGGACGCTATATTATTAGATGCCCCCTGCACAGCTACTGGCACTTTAAGGCGTAATCTTGAATCTCTCTGGATTAAGTCAGTATTTGACATGCCTAAACTATTGGAAATTCAAGCAGATTTAATACACGCCGCCGCACAGGGCCTAAAAAGTGGTGGGCGTCTTGTTTATGCGGTTTGTTCGATGGAGCCCGAAGAGGCAGATCTAGCGGTTGCTGCCGCGCAAGAAGCCGGCCTTGTTCTAGATAAAATAGACGCCAAAGAAGTTTATATGCTTGACGAGGCAATAGAAAGCCGCGGAACAGTTCGGATATTGCCCTATATGCTTGAACACGAAGGCGGACTTGACGGATTTTTTATTGCCCGCTTCAAAAAGCCATAGGATCCGGATGAAAATTAAAAATTCCAATTAACTTAATTCTTACTGGAATAATTGGACGCGTCAGATTATGATTAATCTTTTCTGTAGTAAACATAGATTCATAATCATGCACTATTCCATAAAGCATAAAGATTTTTGGGGAGAAATTTATGTCAGTAGATGCGACCGACGAGCGTATTGCCGTTGAAGAGCTTTTAAAAGCAGCACAAGATTTTGATGGATTCATTGTTGGCAATAAACTTAGTCCAACCGCAAACTCGTTTCTGACGCAAATTGCTGCGGACGCAACAAAAGACGATGTCGGCGATTTAAGCGCCAGAGATTTAGTTCATTTGGCACATAGTTTTTGGCGCTGGTCTGCGCAAAAGCGTCCGAACTCAAAGGAAATTCGCCTAATCGAAGGCAAGGGCCATGATGGCCGAAATATTGGCCGCGATATTTTGGAAATTTGCGGCAATGATTCGGCTTTCCTTGTTGATAGCGTCATGGGCGAAATCGGGTTTCAAGGCATAGAAGTGCGCGCAATGTTTCACCCCCTTGTGGAGGTTAGCCGCGATGAAGACGGCATAAGGGGAAATCAGGGCTTTGATCTTAAAGAATCGATGATTCAAGTTCATTTGCCGGTTTTGTCGCCATCAAAGCGCGAAGCGGTCCTTATGGGGGTTCGCGAAACCCTAGAGGATGTGCGCCTTGCAGTTAGTGATTTCAGGGCAATGAAGTCTCGCATTAGCGAATGTATAAAAGAACTAGCAATCGCCAAAACCAAAGCTTCAAACGATGAAATTATGGAAGCACTAGCCTTCTTAAAGTGGATAGAAAACGAGCATTTCGTGTTCTTAGGTGCACGTTCTTATGAATATGGCCGCAATAAAGATGGCTCTATTGCTAAAGACGAACCAAATATTATTGAAGAAAATAATCTTGGAATATTGCGTGACCCACTTCGTTCGGTTCTTCGCCGAACCTCAGAGCCGACAGTTCTTACTGATAAAGTAGTAGCCTATCTTGAAGAGAAAACCCCAATCGTGGTTGCAAAATCCAATTTACGCTCGCGTGTGCATAGGCGTGGTGTCATGGATTATATTGGGATTAAAAAATATGGAGAAAATGGCGAACTTTTGGGCGAAGAAAGATTTGTCGGCCTATTTACTGCAGAAGCCTATGATAGAATGGTCCGAGATGTGCCACTTTTACGGCGCAAGACCGAGGCGGTAATCGCGCGCGCTGGCTTTAGTCCAAACTCACATAATGATAAGCGCTTTAGAAATATTGTGGAAAATTATCCGCGCGATGAGCTCTTCCAAATAGAGGAGGACGATTTACTTCGCATTTCATTGGGCGTGCAGCATTTAATGGATCGCCCGCGGACCCGCATTTTTGTGCGAAGGGACCGCTTCGATAGATTCCTTTCAATTTTGGTTTTTGTTCCGCGCGATAGATATAATACTGATGTTCGTGAACGCATTGGCGAATGTCTTACCGCGGCATATGGCGGTCGTTTGTCTGCCTATTATCCTGTATTCGGCGACGCACCACTTGCGAGGGTTCATTTTATTATTGGTGTTAATCCATTAGACCATAAAGAGCCAGTATTAGAGGAATTGGAGGCGCAAATTGCCCAAATCACCTGCACTTGGGACGATGCCCTAGAGGCCGAGGCTGAGGGCGGTGAAATAGTAATTGCGCCATATTTGAATGTGTTTCCTGCTGGTTATAAAGAGGCCTTTGACGCCAAAGAAGCGCTAATTGATATTTCGCAATTATCGCAAATAAATGGTGATGAGGTCAGGGTTCGCGCCTATCGAAATGCAAGAGATAGCGACGATGTTTTAAGGTGTAAAATATATAAAGCTAAAGAACCGGTTGCTCTTTCTTCGGCATTGCCAATATTTGAAAGCATGGGCCTATTTGCCGATTGCGAGACCCAATACCGCATTAATCGTCACCTCGAAACCCAAGATGATTTATTATGGGTGCATGATGTTGAAATGCGCTCAATTGACAAAAAGCCAGTTGATTTTTTGGCGGTTGAAAGCTCCTTTGAAGAAGCGTTTTCAGCCATTTGGTCGGGCCAAGCGGAGAATGATGGCTTTAATCGGTTAATATTGAAAACAGGCATTTCATGGCGCGAGGCATCTTTAATCCGCGCTTGGGCAAGGTGGCGTGGTCAAACCGGCCTAGATCCATCACAAAATGTGCAAGAGCAAACTTTTGCTGAATATCCAGAAATTGCAAAGCAATTAATTGAACTATTCAAAACCCGCTTTGACCCAAGTTCAAACCTTAATAAAAAGGAACGTGAGGCTAAAGCAGGCACAATAAGCCAAAGTATTTTAGAGGCTCTAAATGCTGTTCCAAGCCTTGATGCGGATAGAGTAATTCGCCGTATACTTGGTTTTGTAAATAATATTCGTCGCACAAATTATTTTCAAACCGACGAAAATGGCAATTCAAAATCCTATATGTCGTTTAAGCTCGCGCCGCGGGAAATTGCAGAAGTACCAAACCCCAAGCCCTACCGAGAGATATGGGTTTGGTCACCGGTTGTGGAGGGTGCGCATTTGCGATTTGGGCCGGTTGCCCGCGGTGGTTTGCGCTGGTCAGATAGGCGTGATGACTTTAGAACCGAAGTTTTGGGCCTCGTGAAAGCGCAGCAGGTCAAAAATGCTGTTATCGTTCCAGTCGGCTCAAAGGGTGCATTCTTTCCCAAGAATTTACCAGCCGGCGGCAGTCGTGATGAAATTCAGGCAAAAGCAATTGAGGCCTATAAGACTTTTCTTCGCGGTCTTTTGGATTTGACCGATAATATTGATGGGGACGGCAAAATAATTGCGCCAAAATCTGTGGTCCGCTATGATGATGATGATCCATATTTAGTTGTTGCCGCCGATAAAGGAACAGCAACTTTTTCAGACATCGCAAATGGAATAAGCAAAGATTATGGCCATTGGCTAGGTGATGCTTTTGCATCTGGTGGATCGGTTGGCTATGACCATAAGAAAATGGCAATTACAGCGCGCGGTGCATGGGAGGCTGTAAAACGTCATTTCCGCGAAATGGATATTGATACCCAAAATCAGGAATTCAATGTGATTGGGGTTGGCGATATGTCAGGCGATGTTTTTGGTAATGGTATGTTATTATCAAGGAAAATCCGCCTTCTTGCCGCTTTTGACCACCGCGATATTTTTATCGATCCAAACCCTGATGCTGAAAAGAGCTTTAAGGAGCGTCAGAGAATGTTTGCTCTGCCGCGCTCATCATGGGCCGATTATAATAAGGATTTGATATCAAAAGGCGGCGGCGTCTTTAGTCGCTCATTAAAGGCAATCCCCTTAAGCGCTGAAATGAAGTCAATAACGGGCCTAGAGGCAAATGAGGCAACGCCAACAGAATTAATGCAAGCATTATTAAAATCAGAATGTGACCTATTGTGGTTTGGCGGCATTGGCACCTATATCAAATCTAGCGCTGAAGGCCATGCGGCTGTAGGCGACAAAGCGAATGATGCCATACGTATCGATGGAAAGGATTTGCGCGCCAAAGTGATTGGCGAGGGGGCGAATCTCGGTCTTACCCAATTGGGCCGCATAGAGGCGGCAAGATCGGGTGTTCGCTTAAATACCGATGCGATTGATAATTCGGCTGGTGTTGATAGCTCTGACCATGAAGTTAATATAAAAATCTTGCTTAATTCTCTTGTTGGCGCCGGAACCCTTAGCAATGAAGGCCGTGATAAATTATTGGCCGAAATGACAGAAGATGTCGGGCTTCATGTTTTGGTTCATAATTATAACCAAACCTTGGCAATATCATTGCAGCAATCAACAGCCATTCAAGATCTAGATGCCCATGAAAGATTTATGGAGCGGCTAGAAAGTTTGGGCCAATTAGATAGAAAAGTTGAATTTTTGCCGCCACCCGAAGAAATGCGCGGAAAAATTGAGCGTGGCGAACCTTTAACGCGGCCTGAACTTAGCGTTTTAACCGCTTATGGCAAAATTCAATTATACGGGGAAATAATGGCATCTGATGCCACTGATGATAAATATTTTGAGAAAACTCTACTCGAATATTTCCCTAAAGGCTGCCATCAATACAAGGATGCAATGAAAACCCACCGCCTTCGCCGCGAAATTATTGGCACAGTAATTGCCAATTCAATTGTTGATTTAGGCGGCGTTACCTTTATGGACCGCGCCCGTGAAAGCGCGCTGTCTGATACTGGGGTTATAGTTCGCGCCTTTATTGG
Source organism: uncultured Caulobacteraceae bacterium (assembly GCA_964442095.1). GTDB lineage: Bacteria > Pseudomonadota > Alphaproteobacteria > Caulobacterales > Aquidulcibacteraceae > Pseudaquidulcibacter. The sequence continues at coordinate 6,786 of CAYTWK010000002.1, forward strand.
AGCACAGGAAATTTTTGGTCTGAAGGCGCTAATAAAGCAGATTAATGACCTTGATTTGAAAGTGGGCGCCGGGCTGCAGGTTTCTCTTATGATGGAATTAATTGCGGTTTTGCGTCGTCAAACCTATTGGCTGGCGCGCAGAGCAAGTCGCGGCTTCGGTAGTGGAATTAGCGATGTCGCTGCCTTGATTGATGCCTATCAAACTGGTGTTAATGAGTTAAAGCATGATATTTGGGATTTAGTTTCACCATTTGAAGCTGAGCGCATAAAAGCAAAGGCGCAGGAGTTCTTGGACAAAGGCGCGCCAAAGGAATTGGCAAGAAATATTGCAAGCATGCGGGTTTTAATCTCGGCAACTGACATTGTAGATATGGCGAGCATTCATAAAGTCTCACCGCAAGCAGCGGCACGAATATATCATGCAGTCGGCGCATTAATTGGCTTTGATGAACTGCGGTTTGTCGCCGGCTCAATTGTTGCACCGGATCATTGGGATAGGGTCGCGACAAGGCGCATAATAGAGGACTTTATGGCTGAGCAAGCGCAAATCGCCGCTAGTGTAATTAGTTTCGTTCAAGCCGGCGATGATAAATTTAAGCAAGGCCTTTTATCGCCAACAAAAGCATGGAGCGATGAGGTCATGAAAAAATGGCTCGCGCTTAATTCTGTGGAAGCGAATAAAACGAAAACCGCTATAAGCGAACTAAAGAGCAGCGGCAGTTGGACTTTTGCCAAGCTTTCAATCGCCAATACTCAGCTAAAGGAATTTGCAAGTCTTGCTGGTTCAAAATAGCATATTAAACTAGACTTTGCTTTGGGCTTATTGTATTTCATAATATGCTAATATATATTGGAGCGAGCTTTAAATGATTGAAAACATGACAGCCGATGAAATGGAAAGTATGGCCGAAGAGGCTTCTAGCCTCTTACTAGCTATGAGCAATCCCAAGCGGCTTTTGATTATGTGCAATCTTTTGGATGGCGAACTAAATGTGGCACAATTGGGCAAATTGGTTAATCTTAATCAATCGGCCCTGTCGCAACAATTGGGAAAATTACGAGCGCTAAAATTGGTTTCAACGCGCCGTGATGCGCAACAAATTTTCTATCGCCTCGCCTCTCCAGAAGTAATAGAGGTGCTTAGCACGCTAAATCGCCTCTATTGTTCAGATGATAGTAGAAATGCGAAGCGCGCGTGTTGAAAAGCAACGCGTTTTGCTTTATTTTAGTTTATTGATCCCGAGCATATCCATTACTAGTTTTTCGTAAAATGGTTCGGATTCACCCTTACGAATTTTTGACAAAAAGTATTTTTCAAATCCTATTTTTGCCATATGCACCCATTTGCCCTCGCTTGACCAATTGCGGTTACGCGGTGGGATTTGCGGTTGCGCTACAAAAGCAACGCCTCCATCACCAAAATCAGCTAAACAAACAGCATTCCACGTGCCCTCTTCATTGGCTTCGCGCCCGTTTAGTAAATGGCCGATATTGTGGGCTGTTGCGGTTACCATGCTCTCAATCATGAAGCCAGTTTTTGGCACGCCGCAAGGTACAGGTGTTGGGCCTGTTGGCGCAATCGCAACGCAAACGCCGACGGCAAAAATGTTTTGATAGGTTGGGTTTCTTTGGTGTTTGTCAACAATAATAAATCCACGCGGATTGGTGAGGTTTTCAATTCCAAAAACCGCCGGCACTCCACGAAAAGCCGGGAGCATCATGGTGAATTTAGATGGTATTTCGCTTACTCCCCTTGAGGTTCCATCGTCATTGATTTCCTCTATATGAAGCTTGCCTTCCTCGGCCTTTATGAGCTTGCTGCTAGTTTTCCACTTAATATGTCGATTTCGCATTTCGCTTTCTAAAAGACCTTTTGTGTCGCCAACCCCATCAAGCCCGAGGTGGCCAATATACGGCTCAGACGTTATAAAGGTCATTGGAACTTTATCGCGAATCTTGCGCTTACGAAGTTCGGTCTCGACAATCATCAAAAATTCGTAGGCCGGGCCGTAACAAGATGCGCCTTGAACTGCGCCAATAACAACAGGGCCTGGATTTGCGCACAATTCTTCGAATTTTTTTGCGGTTAATAAAGCATGATCAACATGGCACACTGAGTTAGTATGTGCTTCGGGCCCAAAACCCTCGATTTCATCAAATGCCAAGTCGGGTCCAGTTGAGATTACTAGATAATCGTAATCAAGCAAACGACCATCTTCGAGCTCGACTTGATTTGCCTCTGGATGTATCCGCTTTGCACCGCCATCTTCCAGCTTTATGCCGCGCTTTGCAAAAACAGGTTTAAGATCAACCTCAATTGCTTCTCTTGTTCTCCAGCTAACTGCAACCCAAGGGTTGGAGGGAACAAAGTGATATGTCGATCCTTTGTTTACAACGGTCAAAGTGTCGTTTTTTCGCAACTGATCCTTAATTTCGTATGCGGCAATAATGCCGCCTAATCCCGCGCCTATTAATACTATGTTTGCCATTTTTCCGCCCTTTCCTTTTTATTTTGCTTAAAACTCTACACCAATTGCTTGGACAATTTTGTATCTGGCTATTATCAGGGCTGAGTTCGCCCTGGTATGTTCTAATTGTGCCGCTGTTAGCTTTGCCTGCGCCTCGAGCACGTCTGAAATGGGCCTTTCGCCAACCCGCATTTGTGCTTCAATACTTTTGTGGGCAATTTGCACTGCGTCCATGCTTGCTTTGGCAGCCTGACTTGCGGCCTTTTGGGCTTCATAATTTGCGTATGCCGCGGTCACGCCCAGTTCAATTTCTCGCTCTATTGCGCGCAGATTTGCACGCGCCGCAGAGAGGCCAGCACGCGCGCTTTGTTGTGCAGAGCTGGCGCGACCATTATCCCAAAGCGGCATAGAAAAATTAATATAAGCGCCGACATCATCTGATTTATAGCCAGCGAGGAATTGATCGCGAACAGTGTTGGCGCGCGCGCTTATAGAGACACTTGGCATTCGCGCAGAATTGGCAATCCGCAATTGCGCCTCTTGCGCGGCCAATTGCGCTTTAGAACTAAGAATAATCGGATGGGACTCACGTGCTATCGCTAGGGCTTGGTCTTTTGTGGCCGGAATATTAAGCGGTCTTAAATTTGTATCTAAACTTTGATTTGCTTCAACAAACTTAATACCGGAAAGCCGATATAAATTGGCGCCAGCAACAATGATTTGACTGTTTGCATTGGCTAGAGCAGCTTCGGCGTGATGTAATGCAGCCTCGGCAAGTGCTTTTTCATCAATTGCCACTTCGCCCGCATTAAATTGTAGCCCAGAATTTCTCGCCATTCTTTGGGCCGCGTTTAGAGCTTCTTTTGCGTAATCGCGCGCTTTTAAAGCAGTATTTAATCCCAGATAGGCCTCGGTTGTTTCAACAATAAGACCGTTTCTCGCATTGGTATATTCGGCATTTTTAGCCGCTAAGGAAAATTGCGAAGCTTCAATGCGCGAAAGAGCCGCACCACCATCGAAAATACGTTTTTCCCAAGCCAAAGATAAAGCGCGCGGATAAATATTCATGTAGCCGCCGCCAAAATCAGCGCTTGATGCCCCATAAGAGCCATAAACACCGAATGAAGATTTATCCGCTGCGCGAGCACCTAAAAGCCGAGCCTCCTCTATTTCAGTATTGGCGCGCATGGCCGCGAGCCTCGGTTCACTAGCAATTGCAGCATCAATAGTTGATTGCAAGGATTGTGCGCTGGAGTTTTCGAAGGTTAAAGAGGCGGCAATCAGGACGCCAACCAAAATCGCCTTGCGCTTTTGTGTTCTCATTTGAAATGCGCCCCTTGCGAAATGCCTATTTTCTTGAATAATTTTGCAACTGGGCAAAAACCAGTAAATGATGCTTGTAAAAGGTTTAGCCCCGCAAAAGCAGCCAGCCATATAAAGTTTGGATGAACAAATTTTGTAAGCACTACAGCCAACAGAACTACAAAGCCTGCAAATCGAAAAACGGCGCCATCTAAAGTCATAATTTAACTCCAATTCAAAAAATAAATTCGAATTCCAAAAGTATTATCATTTGCTCTTGACAATATATTTACAATATTCATATATTAGCAAATACGAATATATGCAAGATGTCAAGTAAAATTTTTTAAATTGAATTGGGTTTTGCAACGCGTTTTGTGCCCGCCAACAAACAAAGAGGTTAAAGCAATGTTTTTTTCAAAGCCGATTAAGATGGTGTCTTCGCGTGAAGTTCTTTTGGGTTTAGAGCAAGGAGCTATTCTCCTTATTGATGTTAGAGAGCCGCACGAGTATGCTGCCGCAAGTATTAATGGAGCGGTATCTATGCCGCTATCAAGTTTCAACCCAAAAAAAATAGAAATGATTGGCGGCAAAGAAATAGTAATCCACTGCCAGAGCGGAATGCGCTCTGCTCAGGCTGTTAAAATGTGCGAGCAGTCCGGCATAAAAGCTTCTAATCTGGAGGGCGGAATAATGGCCTGGCAGCGCGCTGGTAATAGCGTTGTTTCGGGAGCCTAGAATGTCAAAAAGCGCTCCAAAGGCAATAATAGCAATTCTTACTTTAAGCTCTATTTTGGCCATTACCTCGTGTGGTGGGGCAGATAAAGCTTCAGAATCGCATAAGGCGACTTATAGTGAACAAGATGTTGCGGTATTAACCAATGCGGATCTTTCGAGCGCAATAACAATTGAGCTCAATAAAATATCGGACACTAAATCAATCGGGGCTTTATATACAAGCGACGATATGGCCCAAGCGCGCGCAAGAATAGGGGGAACTTTGGTTCGTCTTAATGTTACCGAGGGCAGCTTTGTTGGTCAGGGTCAAGTTATAGGAATAATTGACGAGGCCAGATTTGGTGCCGAAATAGCCGCAGGTCAGGCAAATGCGATGGCGGCGCAATCTGCTGCATCTGCCGCGACCGCAAGCGCGCGTCAGGCACCAGCGCAATTGGCCGCTGCACAGGCGATGGCGCAAAAGGCGCAGTCAGATTACAACCGAACCAAGATATTATTTGATCAAGGTGTGTATGCACAAGCAAAGCTCGATCAAATGCGCGCGGCGATGCTTGCAGCAAATGCCCAAGTCGGAGTTGCAAATGCCGGAATTGTTGCCGCAAATGCAAATGCTGATGCTAGCCGTGCCCAAGCCCAAAGCGCCTCTGCAAATGCAAATATTGCGCGCGCAGTTCGTGCCCAGGGGCAAATAATTGCCCCTCGTGCGGGACGGGTTGTAATGGTACCGGCGACGCAGGGGTCAGTTTTAATGCCCGGTGAAATCATTGCATCTATTGCCGTTGGCGAACCGGTCCTACGGCTCTTTGTGCCCGAAGCTGATGCAAAATACATTGCTATTGGCCAAAGCCTAGAAACCCAAGGCACCATAAATAGCGATATATCAAATGCTAAGATTTCAAAAATCTATCCAATGGTAGAAAACGGACAAGTGAAGCTTGACCTAATTCCAAGTTCAGCTACGCGCTTTATTGGTGAAAGGGTCGAAGTAAAAGTTCCAATCGGAAATAGGGACGCTATTTTAATACCCGCGAATTATATCATCACACGGCAAGGTGTGGATTTTGTTCGGCTTCTAAGCGGAAATACACCCCTAGAAGTTCCTGTTCAGCGCGGCTCAGTCCAAGGCGCAAAAATCGAAATCATTAGTGGCCTAAATATTGGTGATAAAATTATAGCACCAAATGGCGGCCGCAGATCGCCTGCGACATCATCACCTGCGAAGCACTAAGAGGGCATTAGAAACACAAAATGCAAAATGCGCCAAATACAAATTCAAAAATAGGCATAGCGGGATTTTTAACTAAAGCCACAATAAAGTCGCCCTTAACTTTACTATTGCTGTTGGCTGCTTTCGCCGTTGGCTTTATGGCCCTCTTGGCAATTCCCCGTGAGGAAGAACCACAAATTAGCGTGCCTATGGTAAATGTTCAAATACCTGCACCGGGCCTAAGTGCGAATGCCGCGGACGAATTAATAACTACTCCAGTGGAAGCAGCCTTACGGGCCATTGATGGTGTCGAGCATGTGTATTCGCAAGCGCAAGATAATGGTGTAATGCTAACTGCGCGTTTTCTGGTTGGCACTTCTTATGATGCCGCGGTTTTGCGCGTGCAGCAAAAAATGCAAGAACCCAATGTCCTTCCCGCCAATGGCGCTGGCCGACCAATTATAACGGCGCGAGGCATCGATGATGTTCCAATTTTAGTCGTCACGGTTTCCGCCAATCCAAAAATCTCTAACCGCTGGTCGGACGCAGCGCTTTACGAAGTCGCCCAAGATATAAAGTCAGAACTCACTAAAGTTCAAGACGTTGGAACTAGTTTCATAGTAGGCGGCAGACCCCATGAACTTCGGATCACACCAGATTCTGCACGACTATTAAGTAATGGCGTTGCACTGGGTTCGCTTATTGAAGGAGTTAAATCAAAGTCATCTTCAATTCCTATTGGCTCAATTAAAGGCGCAGGCGCCACAAGCGAAATCAATGTCGGATCATCCTTTAATTCGCTCGATGAAGTTGCAAATATTAGTTTAAGTACAATAAACGGAAACAAAGTCCTATTGCGTGATGTTGCCGATGTCGAAATTGCCCCACGCAATGATCAATCTGCTGCATTTCACTTTGAGCGTCTATCGGACGGTTGGGGCAAGGTTCCAACTGTTGCGATTGCGATAGCCAAAAGGCCTGGTGTAAACGCGGTAGTTTTAACCAAAAATGTTCGCGCGCGATTAGGTGAGCTAAAAGGAACAACAATCCCAAATGGCATAGATGTAAAACTCGTTCGCGACTATGGCGAAACAGCGAATGAAAAGGCTAATGAATTACTCTTCCATCTAGGTCTAGCTACAATATCGATAGTTGCACTAATTTTCTTTACGATTGGTCGGCGCGAAAGTGTGGTAACTTTAATTGTAATTCCCACTACTATATTGCTTACTTTATTTGCCTCCAACTCGATGGGATTTACGATAAACCGTGTAAGCCTATTTGCTCTTATATTCTCAATTGGTATTTTGGTTGATGATGCTATCGTGATAATTGAAAATATTGCGCGGCATTGGGCCATCTATCCCAACAAGCCGCGAATGGAATCGGCGATTGATGCTGTTGCCGAGGTTGGAAACCCGACAATTGTCGCCACTTTAACTGTTGTAGTTGCGCTTTTGCCGATGAAATTTGTTTCTGGCCTTATGGGGCCCTATATGGCGCCAATTCCAATCAACGCCTCAGCAGCAATGATATTCTCTTTTTTTGTCGCAGTTATTATTGCGCCTTGGCTGATGTTAAAACTTGCGCCAAAAAGCGCAAATGGTATGGCACACCATCATCATGAAAGCGAAGGCATGTTGGGGAGCATATATAGAAAAGTTGCTGCGCCAATTATAAAATCCCGAAAATCGGCTTGGAATTTTCTATTAATTGTTGGCGTCGCAACAATTGGCGTTTGCTTTTTGTTTTATACAAAAACGGTGACAGTGAAATTATTGCCATTTGACAATAAGTCGGAGTTTCAAATTGTCCTTGATATGCCAGAGGGTTCAAGCCTCGAAGCAACTCAACGAACCTTATTGGAGGCGGCAAACCAGATTGGCACCATCCCCGAAGTTGAGACAATGCAGGCATATGCGGGCACCTCTGCCCCGTTTAACTTCAACGGCTTGGTGCGCCATTATTTCTTGCGCGATCGTCCAGAAATGGGCGATTTGCAGGTAAATCTTACTGCCAAACACCATCGCAAGCGGGCAAGCCACGAAATAGCTTTAGAGGCGCGCGAAAAAATTGCAAAAATCGCTTTGCCGGTTGGTGCCTCTTTAAAGGTTGTTGAGGTTCCACCCGGACCGCCTGTCATATCCACTTTATTGGCTGAAGTTTATGGGCCGGATGAGACAACGCGCCGCGCAACCGCAATAAAACTAAAAGAGCTTTTGGCAAAGTTACCCTATATTGTCGATATCGATGATTATTACGGTGTTCAAAGGCCGCGTTTAAATATACTTCCCAATCGCTCACAGATTGAAAGTCTAGGAATTGATGAAGGGCAGGTTATAAATTCAATTGCCGCTAGCTTAGGGGGCGCTGAAGTCGGAACTTATCTGCCAAAGGGCGGGCGTGACCCGATGGCAATCTCGATTAGTTTGCCAGAAAGCCAAAGAAGCATAACCGGAAGCATTAATTCTATGCCCGTTGCCGTGAGCGCGACCCCAAATGGGCTTAGGCTTGCGACAATGGGTGAAACTGTAAGAATTGAAAATCAGAATGCGTCATATCCAATTTTTCGCCGCGATGGAAAAAAGGCGGAAATGGTTACCGCCGACCTAGCTGGGCAATATGAATCACCGATTTACGGCATTTTAGATACTAATAAGGCAATAAAAAAAGCCGATTGGGGAAATCTTGGTGCACCACAAATTTCATGGCATGGTCAGCCAAAGGATGAAAGTAAGGCTACAATTCTTTGGGATGGCGAGTGGGAGATTACTTATGTTACTTTCCGCGATATGGGCGCGGCATTCGGTGTTGCTATTCTTGGCATCTATATTCTGGTTGTGGCGCAATTCGGCTCGTTTAGGTTGCCACTTGTTGTTCTCACACCAATACCTTTGACGCTTATTGGAATTGTAATCGGCCACGCAATTTTTGGCGCACCTTTTTCTGCTACTTCAATGATTGGGTTTATCGCATTGGCAGGGATAATTGTTCGCAATTCAATTTTGCTAATTGACTTTATTCGACATGCCCAAACAAATGATAGACCATTGCGCGAAGTATTATTGGAGGCGGGCGCAACAAGGTTTAAACCGATCATATTAACTGCAGTAGCGGCAATGATTGGCGCGGTGGTGATTTTGGGTGATCCAATTTTCCAGGGTCTAGCCATTTCTTTATTGTTTGGATTGCTTTCTTCGACCCTGCTTACGGTATTGGTAATTCCTGCAATTTACATAGCTCTGCGGGATGATGGAAAGACTATTAAAGACTAGCCGCACCTTAAGAATTAAATGGCATTTGACAAACTTAGAGTAGCTAAGTTAGCTTTGCAGACCAATATCGTTTAGTGGGGTTATTGATGCGGCGTAATAATTGGCTATTTGTTTTTTTCCTTACGCTTTTTATGGGCTTCGATAATCAAGCGCTTGCTGCAAAATGGCTAAAAGCGGAAACTGATAATTTTGTCGTTTATACCAATACAAATAGCCGCAATGCAGAAGCCTATATCACAAAGTTAGAGCAATATAGACATATTCTAAGCCAATTTTATCTGACCAAAGAGCAACAGGCTTTGCCGGTTCCGAAGATTGAGATTTATCTTACAAAGGACATTCGTGATTTTAATGAGGTGCGCCCTAATATTGGTGAAGGCGTTGCAGGTTTTGTAATTAGTACATGTATAGACGGGACTACCGCATTTTCATATTTTTCTGATGGCGATAATCTTATTTATAGACCATCTACCGCAATAGAACAGGTCGAAAATGAGAGTTTGATTATATTTTTTCACGAATATACTCATATTTTCATGGCGCAAAACACCACCATGAATGAGCCTAGATGGTATACCGAGGGAATTGCCGAATATTATAGCTCGATGAAGTTTACCGAAAACGAATTTAGCTTGGGGCATGGATCAAAAATGCGTTTGTCCCAATTCTTAGATGGTCGGGGTCTAATAAAATATGAAGACATTCTGCGAGATAGTGAAAGCCTATATCAAGGCTATAATGCGCTAGATTTTTACGCACAATCATGGCTATTAACCAACTATTTGTTGCATGATGATGAGCGGAGGCGGAAACTGCCACTATATTTCGCAGCCGTAAATAATGGCGAAGACGCTGTTTTGGCTTTTGAGCGTGTGTATCAAATTGCTGTAAAAGACTTGCCGCGGATTTTGCGCTACTATTTGGCAACTGCAAAAACAAAATCTTATAGTATCAGTGGAATGCCAAGCATTAAGGTTGCGATTTCTGAAATGCCGCCTTCGGCAAATAGGCTGTTGCTGTTGGATGGCGCGGTGAAATCGTGCCCTTCAAATGAATATAAGCCGCGCCTTCTTGAAAAGATAAGAAGCGAGAGCGCAAAATTTCCAGAAGATATCTATTCTAGGAATGTTCTAGCTCGGGCGGAAATAATAATTGGCGATCAATCTAGGGCGATCAATCATTTTAAAAATTTGTCCACGCAAAACCCAAATGATTCAGAAGCATTCTTCAGGCTGGGTCAAGCCTATTATCTAATGGCCGAGCGCGGCAATATTATTGCTGGTGAAACGAAGAACTCGCAAATTGCAAAGGCTCGTGCGGCTCTTGCTCGTTCATATCAAATAAATCCAACAAATCCTGTAAATCTATACTTTTATTCGCGCACTGCGCCCAAAGGCTCGAATTTTCCAGATGAATCGTCACTCAATGCAGCCGTGGAGGCTCATTTAATGTCGCCAGCCAATAGAGATTATGCGTTTAATGCGGCGAGTATGTTGGTTTTGGGCGGTGAATTGGTGGAGGCAAGATCAGTTTTAATTGATATGACGAGTAAATCTCATCAAACCAAGCAATCTAAAGAACTTGTTGCCGCAATTGCTGCGATAGACGCAAAAAAGAGTAAGGAAGAAATATTACAAACTCTACTCGCGGCGGCCCTAAAGATTGAAGAAGACAAATAGCGGCTTTAGATATTAATTCTTGCCCAGTCTTTGATCGCGCCAAGCGCCTATTCTTAGGCGCAGCGCATTAAGCTTAATGAAGCCTTCGGCGTCTTTTTGGTTGTAGCCACCTGCGGCATCAAACCCGACTAATTCCTTGTCATACAATGAATATGGCGATGCGCGCCCATCAACATAAACTCCGCCTTTATAGATTTTCAGTGTCACGTCTCCAGTTACATTTTCTTGGCTGGCATCAATTGCGGCCTGTAGCATTTGGCGCTCTGGTGTGAACCACATTCCATTATAAATAAGAGTTGCATATTTTGGCATTAATTCGTCTTTGAGGTGCATGGCGCCGCGGTCCAAAGTAATGCTTTCGATGGCGCGGTGCGCTGTCAAAAGAATTGTGCCGCCTGGGGTTTCATAAAAACCACGCGACTTCATTCCAACAAAGCGGTTTTCAACCAAATCAAGACCACCAACGCCATTATCATGGCCAATTTGGTTGAGTTTGGTCAAAACCATAGCGGGTGAAAGCGCTTGCCCATTGATTGCAACAGCATCGCCGCGCTCAAATGAAATAGTAATGATTGTTGGTTTGTCTGGCGCTTCTTCGGGCGTGATTGTGCGCCTATCCTTGCGCATTTTTACAATATCTGGAACCGCTTGGTTGGGGTCTTCAAGCGCTAAACCCTCCGAGGAAGTATGAAGAAGGTTCGCATCAATCGAAAACGGTGCTTCATTTTCTTTACCAGCAGCGATCTCAATGCCGTGCTTTTTTGCATATTCAATAAGATCGGGGCGACCTTGGAAATCCCATTCGCGCCAAGGGGCTATAACTTTTACATCTGGCTTTAGGGCATAATATGAAACTTCAAACCTTACTTGGTCATTTCCTTTGCCGGTTGCGCCGTGGCAAACTGCATCTGCACCAACAAGGTTTGCAATTTCGATTTGGCGTTTGGCGATTAATGGGCGCGCAATTGAGGTACCCAAAAGATAAACACCCTCATAAACCGTATTTGCCCGAAACATTGGATAGACATAGTCACGCACAAAATCTTCGCGCAAATCATCGATAAAAATATGCTCTGGCTTTACGCCCATCTTTAGAGCTTTGGCGCGCGCTGGCTCTATTTCTTCGCCTTGGCCAAGATCTGCGGTAAAGGTAACAACTTCGCAATTATAGGTCTCTTGTAGCCATTTAAGAATAATCGAAGTGTCAAGACCACCCGAATATGCAAGAACCACGCGATTTACTTTGTCTGAAGCCATTTTACCCTCTGGGTGTAAAAAACAATATATGCCGCTGCTTTAACGAATAACAATTCAAATGTTAAGAATAAATGTGGCTGCTGAGTGTAAATCTAATGTCCAGCAAAAACCGACACTAATAAAACCGCCAACTTATTTATTAGCCTCTTTTATAGCCAAGCCTAGATGGACTAAATGCGCGAAAATAAAGGCGACCCCCATAGCAACTCGAATAATAGAAATATTCAAAAGTTCAATAGTCAGACCCTGATTTATCCCAAATGGTTTAAAATGGGCAAAGAAGCCTAGGATTAGGCCGCAAAATGCGGCAATAATTGGTGTAAACATAAGGCCAAAACGCCTATTTACTTGCCAAATAGGTCTGCCATTTAGGCCCCATTGCATAGTTATCTTCTTGTCGGGTGCTATTTCTTGTGCCGCACCCCATGATAAAAGAGCCAATAAAAACAGAGAACTAAGGAATGCTATGTCGCCCGTTATTAATAATTCATCGCTCAAATCAAGGGAAATAGTTTCCATAATATTAGCCCTCCCTTAACCCAAGCTCAATTCATACTAAGGATTGCTTGGCCCAAAGACAAGTAGGGGGTTATAAGAGTTGAAATTTTCCAAGCGTGACAATAAGCCGCTATCGAATTTGCTCTATTAACTGCAAGAAATAGCTATAGACACTTACAATTGCGAGGCATTTGCAATAAGAAGCACGAGATAGACTTTAAAGGCCAAGAATTGGAATTACACAAACTAAAAAAGGGTGATAGGGCTCTCATAAGTGCGATAGACGAAGCGGACAGCTTGGTTGCAGCAAAGCTGCGAGAAATAGGCTTTGCCGAGGGTGATGAAGTGGAAATAATTGGCTTTGGCCCATTTGGTGCAACCCCAATTTGTATTCGTCTAAACGGAACTTTAATCGCGCTTCGCCCCAAAGAGGCTTCAAGAATTATTGTATTGGCGGGCGCATAATGACTTTTCGATTAGCTCTAATTGGTGCACCAAATTGTGGTAAAAGCACATTATTTAATGGCCTAACTGGCGGAAATGCAAAAATCGCCAATTATTCAGGGGTTACCGTTGAAAGCAAGTTTGGCCGCTTTATAACACCAAATAATCACGAGATTGAAATTTATGACTTGCCCGGAATTTATGGCCTAACCGCTCGTTCGCTTGACGAGACCGCAGCGCTAAATATGCTATTGGGCAAATCGGGCGATCATAAACGCCCAGATTTAGTATTGATAGTAATTGACGCGGCAAACCTTAGAACCCATTTACATTCCGCGCTCCAATTGATGGAATTAAATCTTCCGGTGATTTTGGTCTTAAACATGATCGATTTGGCGGATAAAAGTGAAATCAAAATTGATACTAAAATCCTAGAGCAAGAAATTGGGGTTCCGGTTGTTACTTCGCGTGCAACCCGCAAAAATGGCCGTGAAGAATTAATATCAAAAATCGATGAAGTCTTATCACGGGGCCTTGAAATAAATCCAAACCCCCCAAAATTTTCGCCATTAAAAGAAATTCAGCAAAAGTCCCGCGAAATTGCAAAAAAGGCAATTATTAGCGAAGGCATTCTTAATAAAACCACAAGACTGATTGATAGTTTTACGCTGCACCCGATAATGGGTCCGATAATTCTTGCACTGATTTTGTTCTTAATATTCCAAGCGGTATTCACTTGGGCGGCCTATCCCCAAGATTTGCTCGAGGCGGGGGCGGCCTGGCTTGGAGAACAAGTCAAACTGCAATTTGGCGAAGGTATGTTCAGCGAATTTCTGGCCGATGGGATAATCGCCGGCGTTGGCTCGGTGATCGTATTCTTGCCGCAAATTATTATTCTTTTCGCCTTTATTATTGCTCTTGAAGGCTCGGGTTATATGGCGCGGGCGGCATTTTTGATGGATGAAATTATGCGCCGTGCGGGCCTTAATGGCCGCGCCTTTATACCACTTCTTTCAAGTTTTGCATGCGCCATTCCAGGCATGATGGCCGCTAGAGTTATAGAGCATGATAGAGATAGACTTACAACGATATTAATCGCGCCTTTAATGACATGCTCGGCGAGACTGCCTGTTTATACTTTAATAATTGCCGCCTTTATTCCAAACACGAAAGTGTGGGTGTTTGGCCTTCAGGGTCTTGTGATGTTTGGGCTCTATATGGCGGGCGTTATTGGTGCTTTTGTGGTGGCCTTTATTCTAAAGAAAACTTTGGTCAAAGGCGCATCGCAAGAATTGATTATGGAAATGCCGTCTTATAAACTTCCAACCTTGCGCGATTTTTCATTGGGAATTTATCTTAGTGCCAAATCATTTTTAAAGCGTGCCGGAACGATTATTCTTTATACCTCAATTGCGCTTTGGGCCTTGGTTCGTTTTCCGCTTAATGCAAATGGATTGCGCGAATCTTATGCTGGACAGATTGGTTCTATCCTAGAGCCGATACTGCGCCCAATTGGTTTTAATCTTGAAATCTCAATCGCACTGGTTCCAGGGCTCGCGGCTCGCGAAGTTGCGGTTGGAGCTTTGGGAACAATCTATGCGGTAAGTAGCGACAATATAGATGGCTTAGAGGCTACGCTTAACAATGCTTGGAGCCTGCCAACAGCTTTGGCATTTCTCGCATGGTATGTTTTTGCGCCGCAGTGTTTTGCAACTCTTGCAACAATAAGGCGTGAAACCAATTCATGGCGTTGGGCGATTTTTGCCTTTTGCTATTTATTGGCTCTCGCTTATATTGCCGCAGGCACTACTTATCATTTGGCAAATATCTGGCTTTAATTATTCTTCCCAATCTTTAGGTAATAATTTTGCCGATAGGAACATCAAAAGGGCAGCTATTAAATAAAAGCTTGTGCCATACATAATTGAATAACGAAGCGATTCATCGCCATATACCACCGCCAGATTTTTCGACATTAAGCCAATTAAATATGTGCCAAGGCCGATGCCGATTAGATTATTTAGTAATAGGAAGAATGCTGACGCTGTGGCGCGCATATTGGGCTGCACTATGTGTTGGAAGGCCGCCAATACAGGGCCAAGCCAAACTAGACTAAGCGCGGTTGGCACAAGCATCACAAAAAATGCCAATGCGATTGATTTTGTATAAAGGCCAAACAAAAGCACTGGAACGCAAATCGTAAAGGCAATTGCTGGCACCAAGGCATAGGCGGACTTATTTTTAACACCATATTTATCGCTGAAGAAGCCGCCCAAGAAAATACCAATTATACCGCCTACTAACACGATAAGCCCATAAAAATAACCGGCATACAATTTAACACCAGCGCCTTCGGGGATTAGAAAATTTGGCACCCAAGACATAAAATCTTGCAATTCAGGTCCATAAGAGCGAATTAGAAGCGCCGGCACCCACGCAAATAGGCCATATCCCATCATAGACGAAAATGATGCGCCGATCGCCAAAGTCCAAAAGCTCGGCTTTTTGACAAGTGTCTTTAAGACCTCTCTTGCTTTGGCGGGTTCAGTGATTGCGGTCTTTTTATCAAATGCGCCTCGCTTTGGTTCTTTGATGAAAAAGCGAAAAATAGGGGCAAAAGCCACACCAAGAATTCCCATAATTATAAATGCGGAGCGCCAATCCAAAAGCGTAGCAATTACTGCACCGAAAACAATCCCAATTGCCGAACCGATTGGAATACCAAAGCTATAAATTGCCAAAGCCCGCGCCCTTTTTTCAGGCTCATAATAGTCAGAAATCAATGAATAGGCAGGAGCGACACCGCCAGCCTCACCAACACCAACCAACATTCGCGCAACCGTCAATTGGAACAGGTTTTGTGCCATACCGCATAGCGCTGTTGCCGCACTCCAAAGTGCGATTGCTATGGTCATAATCCAGCTGCGATCGCTTCGGTCTGCGAGATAGGCTACCGGCACGCCAAGAGTTGCGTAAAAAAGCGCAAAGGGTAGGCCAAGCAATAGGCCAAGCGCACCATCATCAAGACCCATTTCGGCTTGGATATCGGTGGCAAGGATAGACATAATCTGTCTGTCGAGAAAATTAAAAGTATAGGCTACAACCAAAAGGAAGAGGAAAAAGCCGCGCATAGGATTTATTGCGACTTCGGAATTATTGATTGCTTGATTATTTTGGTTGTTCATATGGCCCCCTCAATTTTTTCTTTGAATATATTGCAATTAAACTGTGTGTAAAGAAGATAAAATTATGCCCCCTCCAAAGCTTGAAGGGGGCATGAATTTTGACCTCATTAGAAGCTATATTGAATGCTAGCAGTATAGGTTTTTGGTGGCCCATAGAAGCTATTGAAGACATTGCCAAATGTCGCGCCCGCGAAGACATAGCCACCGACTTTATATTTAACATCTGTCAAATTGCGGCCGGTAAGGGAAACTTTTACATGGTTCTTTGAGGAAGTCCAAGCAATACCCGCGTCAACCAATGTATAGGCTTTCGTTTGGTCAACCAAAGGATTGGCAAATTCAAACATTGTATATTCTGAACGATATGATGCCAAAATATTTGCGTTTATTTTGCCATTTTCGCCAAGGCTATGGGTATGGTTAAGCCCGAAATTACCATTCCATTCAGGTGTATTTTGGAATTTCGCGGTTGCCGACAAATCGATTGGCTGTTGCAAGGCGTTAAAGCTGCGATATTCGTTGAACTTCGCATCTGTATAACCAAGACCGAATGAAGCATTTAAAGCATCACTTAGTTTGAAATTGCCCTCTAGCTCGACGCCTTTAATTGTTGAAGAGCCAGCATTGTCAACGAAACTTGCAATTGAAGTGCCTGATGGCTCTTGGCGTGTGATTTGCTGCCCCTCGTAGTCGGCTTGGAAAATTGCGCCAGAGAAATTGGCACGACCACCAAACAAAGATCCCTTTAGGCCGATTTCGTATGAATCAACATATTCAGGATTATAGCCATTTACGGTTCTTGGCGTCAAAACAACATCGCCGCGCATATCAAAACCGCCCGATTTAAAACCTTTTGAATATGCAGCATATGCGGTTACGTCTGGGCTTAGCGCCAAAGAAACACTGGCACGCGGGGTAAATTCTTCAAACGTTCTTTTGTTTGAATAATTTGAACGCAATAGACCCGCTATAGCAGCACTATTGCCAAACAATGGCGAACCTAGGCCGGTGAAGTTTTGTCTATAAACAGTGCCTGCGCGCTCGTCTCTTGTATAGCGGCCACCTAGAGAAACGCTCAAAGCGTCATTAATTTTAAAGCTAAAGTCACCGAATGCCGCTGTGCTTTTGGTGTCAACTTGACCTGATGTTGCAATGGTCAAATTGGCGATGCCAACAATAGTGTCAAATGCACCAGATGCAAATCCATCTAAATAATAAAGACCAAAGACGCCTGACACTCTTTCGCCAGTAATTAAGGCTTGAAGCTCATGAGTTGTAGTCTCATCGGCATAACGCGCTGGAACATCCAGAGCTCTTTGTTGATTTGTGTCGAAATCAATCAAGGTAGAGGTTTTGCCTTTGCGCTTTGCACCAATATATTTGAACGTAAGTGCATCGGAATATTTAAATTCGCCGGTTAAAGAGAGACCTTCATTTTCAACTTTGTTTGCGCTGCCGATGCCTGCATCAGTGTCGTAAATATTTGGCAAAATAACCGCAGCCGCAGTTAGGCCAGCACCAGCGGCTTCACGGTGTCCATGCTTGGCGTTGGAATTATCAACAACCTTGTCATAAGAAAGTCTGAAAAACCAATTTTCATTTGGTGTTAACTCAGCACTAAGGCGACCCGCTTGAACGTCTTTGTCATAATGTTCCGCGCCAGTAGTTACGTTTTTGCCAAATCCGTCGCGATTATAATCAGCATAAGCACCGCCAATCTGCAATTTGTCGTTTAGCGAGAAAGAGCCAGATCCAACGAAATCCATTTGGCCATAATTACCAATTGAAACTCTTGCTTTGCCATGATTTCCAGAGCCCAAACGTTTAGTTACATATTTGACGGCGCCGCCAATTGTATTGCGTCCATAAAGCGATCCTTGTGGCCCGCGCAAAACTTCGATGCGTGAAATATCAAAGATATCCAGAACAGCGCCTTGAGGGCGTGCGACATAGACATCGTCAACATAAAGACCAACACCGGGCTCAAAGCCCCAAAGTGGATCTTGCTGACCAACGCCGCGAATAAACGCGATTAGGGTTGAATTGGTGCCGCGCGCAACTTGCATAGTTGTGTTTGGTGAGACTTGCTGAAGCACTGTAATGTCCGGCGCGCCAGTGGCCTCTAATTTTAGAGCCGAGAAAGTTGAAACAGCAATTGGAACATCTTTTAATGCTTCATCGCGGCGACGAGCGCTTACTATCACAGTTTCAACTTCTTGAGCTGTTGGCGTTGTTTGTTGTGCCGCCACAGGTGTAACATATAATAATGGGCTAATGGCCACGCTTGCTAATAATATGTTTAGTTTCTTCATTTTCTTCCCCTTTAAATGGATATTTTCGAAGCAAAGCCTTCGAATGCTGTTTCATGAGTTAAATTTTCGGCTACAATAGAATTAAATCTTGTCGCTTCTTCTAAGTGCGGGGCGTGCCCCGAATTCTGAAAACTAATCAGCTCGGCATTAGGCAGAGCTTTGGCTATGTATTCACACACACTTGGCGCATACAATTGGCTTTTTGCGCCTTGAATCACATGGGTAAAAATCGGGAAATTGGACAGCTTTTCACGAACATCGCAATCCATTAGGCCGCGCCAAAGTTCTGCTGCATTCTTACCATTATTTCTATTTGCTATTGCTTCTAATTTGGCCTGCATCTCGTGGACGGCACCAATTTTCTTTGCTTCTGATGCAAATATCCGCGATACCATGCGTGGCACTGCGCCAATCCAATCATTATGCATTTGTGCAATAACCTTTTTTGCGCGCGCCGCACCCGCTTCTGTGGTTTCGCTTTGAAGCCCCTTAATGCCAAAGTGCCAATCAGGTTCATTTGCGACCTTTGCTGTCATATCAATTGAATACATTCTTTCGATTGAAGATAGGTCGTGGCGGCCAAAGGCGTTCCAAAGCACAATTGCACCCATGGACCAACCTATCCAAATAATTTCTTTAAGCGCTAGATGGTCAATCAATTCGAATAAGTCATCGCCAAGGGTGTCTATGCTTAGAGCTTTGGTTCCCCGGCTTGATTTGCCGCAGCCTCGTAAATCGGGAATTATGAGGCGACCAATTTTTGCAAGTTCCAATTGCGGCCAAAAACACTCGCCTGACATGCCAAAGCCATGCACCATTAAAATGGGGCGGCCCTGCCCCATGTCTGAATAATGCATAATCGCGCCATCTTTGAGGCACAGTTCGGGCATATATATCGTTTCCTCAATTGCTTGGACTTGCTCATTGATAAAAATAATGATTGGGTCTTGTTTTATTTTTTCTCTATGGCATAAGTTGAAACATGAATCAAGCCTCACATTTGAAAACAGAATCAAAAACACCGAAAACCGCCCGAGGCGAGAAGACGAAGTCAAAAATTCTTGCTGCTGCTGCGATAGAATTTGGCAATCGCGGCTATCATGAATGTCAAATTGTCGATATCACTCGAAGCGCAAATGTTGGGATGGGCACTTTTTATATCTATTTTCCAACCAAAGAGGCAATCTTTCGCGAATTAGTTGCCTATATGGGCCAATTAACGCGCCAATATATTGGCCAACAGATTTTGGGCTCCAAAGATCGCCTTGACGCCGAAAGGCGCGGTCTTAAGGCTTTCATTGGCTTTGCACGACAACATAAAGATCTTTATCGAATTGTCATGGAAAGCCAGTTCGTAGCGCCAGATGCATATAATGAATATTATAGCGTATTTCAAAGAGCATACGCCAATCAGCTAGATAGCGCGGCTGCGAATGGCGAAATAAGTAGTGGCGATAATCAAATACGCGCTTGGTCGCTAATTGGCCTTTCGGTGTTTTTGGGTATGCGTTTTGGCGTTTGGGACGAAAGTCAGGACTTGGACGAAATAACGGACGCGGCATTTGATTTGATTAAAAACGGACTAAAGAGAGAATAGATAATGTCCGATCTAATTTTTGATTTTGCAACCAAAAGGGCCCAATTAACGCCCAATAAAATTGCTTTCAAAACTTATGATACGAATAAGGAAATTAGCTTTGCCGAGTTTGAAACTCGGGCCATAAGACTTGCGGGCGTCCTAAATGCGCGTGGTATAAAATATGGTGACAGGGTTGCAATATTGTGCCGCAATCGCGCTGAGTTTTTTGAAGTATTATTCGCTTGTGCAAAAATTGGTGCTATTTTGGTTCCTTTGAATTGGCGATCCCCCGCGCCAGAATTAAAGCCATTAATCGAACTTTCTGGCGCCAAGATGATATTTTTTGGTGAAGAAGATAAGGAAGTCGGCAAAGAGATTGGGCGCAATATTTATCAAATTGGCATTGACGAGGATTATAATGAAATAATTGATGCTAAAGATGAACAGGCCGCGCGTTCTATAGTTAGAGCGCATTGGGCAAAAGACGAGATTTGGTATTTATTATATACCTCGGGCACTACTGGTATGCCCAAGGCAGTCATTCAAACCTATGGCATGGCGCTCGTAAATTCGATTAATCTTGGACAGGCAATAGACATTCGCGCAAACGATTGCTTTTTAAATTTCTTGCCTCTTTTTCACACCGCCGGAATAAATCTGCATACAATGCCGGCCTTTATCAATGGCTGTATGTCATGGATACTTGATGGCTTTGAAATTGATAGAGTATTGGATTTAATAGAAGCCAATAGCATAAGTGCTTTTTTTGCGGTGCCAGCTGTTTATTTGCAAATCTCGCTGCATCCAAGGTTTGAGGGTGCAAAGCTTGAAAATGTTCGCCATTGGGGCTGTGGTGGCGCGCCATTGCCCGATTATCTTGTTCAAAAATTTGCACAGAAAAATGTGTTGGTCTGCAATGGAATGGGGATGACTGAAACCGGACCTACCGCTTTTATGATGGATAGCCAAAATGTCTTGGGCAAAATTGGCTCTGTTGGCAAGCCGCAAATCCTTGTTGATGCAAAAATATTTGATAATGACCTAAATGAAATTTTGGGCGAAGAAACTGGCGAATTAGTATTTTCAGGCCCAGGAATAACGCCGGGATATTGGCAAAATGATAAAGCAAATAAGGATGCATTCTTTATAAACAGCAAAGACAATATTCGCTATTTGCGCACAGGTGATTTGGCACGGCGCGATAAAGACGGTTATTTTTATATAACCGGCCGTGCCAAAGAAATGTATATTTCTGGCGGCGAAAATGTCTATCCGATGGAGGTTGAAAATGTCCTAGCGCTTCACGAAGCAATCGATGAAGTTGCAATCATTGGCATTCCAAGTGAAAAATGGGGCGAAACTGGTGCGGCATTTTTGAAGCTGAACCATAAGATATCAATATTGGAATTGCGTGCCTATTGCCGCACGCGCCTAGCGCCTTTTAAAATTCCTAGCCATTTTATTTTTGTTGACGATTTCCCGCGAACTGCGGCTGGTAAAATTCAAAAGCATTTATTGAAATTACCAGACGATTTTGGCGATATTAAATGACAAAGCCAATTTTAGAAAAAGAATATATTTTTACGCAAGATGATTTTGACTTCTTCGCGGAGCTTTCTGGCGATTTTAATCCTATTCATGTTGATAAAATATTTGCGGCAAATTCTGGTTTTGGGAAAACAGTTGCCCATGGCATTTTTCTGTATTCAATAATGTATGAAAACCTAAGTGGGACAATTGATGGTAAAATTCATACTAGTAAAATTCAATTTCCAGCCCCAACATTCACCGATATACCGCTTATCCTCTGCATCGATGAAAATGCAAATGGT
>CAYTWK010000003.1:0-26394 GCA_964442095.1 uncultured Caulobacteraceae bacterium
CCATCGACAACTTGCTCATTTGCTAAAACAGAATTTTCAACGGGGTCCCAATTTACTTTAGAAAGCTTGCGATAAACCAAGCCTCTTTCAAACATTTCAACAAATAGTCTTTGCTGATGCTTATAATAAGACTTGTCGCAGGTAGCGAATTCGCGAGACCAATCAATAGAAAAACCCAATAATTTCAATTGGTTCTTCATAGATTCAATATTTTGATACGTCCAAGATGCTGGGTGAACCTTGCGCTCCATAGCGGCATTTTCGGCCGGTAAGCCAAACGCATCCCACCCCATTGGGTGCAAAACTTGAAAGCCAGCGGCATGCGCGCGGCGTGCGATTACATCGCCCATTGCATAATTGCGCACGTGGCCCATGTGAATCCGTCCAGATGGATACGGAAACATTTCTAGGACATATGATTTCTGTTTGTCGTTATTTATTGGCCCAGTTTCAAATAGACGCGCCTTTTCCCATGCGTGTCTTTGCCGTTTTTCAATATTTGAATGATCATAGCGCCGAGAGCTAGATTTATCTTGGGTTTCGTCTTTGTTAATAGTGGTCATGCAATACAATTGCCGCTATTCGCCCTAAATTAAAAGCGCAAATTACCTTTATAATAAACTATTTAGATGATTCTAAAGTTGCGATACGTAATTGACGCGCCCTAGTCAAAATAGCGTTTTCAATTTGCAATGAAGTGTCTGGATCTACGGTTGCGTCTGTCCAAGTGCCGCCGCTGCCGGTTTGACGGAATACCCGAACCGCAATCCCATCTGCACGCAGGCGCGTATCAAGAATGAAGACCTGAATCTTAAATCTTTCACCAGGATTTTGTGGCGACGCGTGCCAGTCTGTTACATAGGTTCCACCAAAAGGATCCGCCGACAAGACTGGCATGAAATTAAGAGTGTCTAAAGTTGCGCGCCAAAGATATGAATTAACACCAATCCCCGCCTGTTCGCTATTTCTGCCAGAATTACCAAATAATTTGGTCTTTTGACGAGCGGGCTTCTTTGCCTTTACTGGTGCTTCGGCGTTTTGCGCATCTGGCGCAGGCTTAGCTTTTGGCATTTTTAGCGCGCATCCAGTAGCGGATGTAGCAAAGGCCAATACACAAATAGTTTTAAGCGCAGTTTTGCGCATAGCGGTGCTCCAATCAAACCGTTTAGCAATCAAGGCCTTATAGCATTATATTAGCCATTGACTAGACAATATTATGCGTTTTACGAACTTGAGTGTCTAAATACATAAAAACAACTTGTTCTAGCGATTTGCGAGCTGATAAGGCAAGCCATTTTTCACCTTCAATCATTAAATTTCATGAAGGTTTGCTCAAAAAAGTGTAATTCTTGTAATAATTTGGCCATTAAGAAAAATAAACCGTTGTTAAATTACAACATTAAGACGAATGAATCAGAAAAATACTTTGAATCGTAGAAAAATATAAAATCTTCCATTGTGGAAACACTATCAATGCATTATCTTTGATCATTGATAGATTCTGTTAATAAATCTAATAGATTCTAAACATTAGTTATTTGATGTGTGCTTTGGGTGTGAATAGGTGAAACTGTTAAAAAGCAGATTTATTGGAGTGCTATTTGCCGCATCCGCAGTCTTATTGATTGCGGACAGCGCGAGTGCGCAACAAAGACCAAATAGCCAAAACAACGCATCTTCCCCTTGGTATGAAAGATTTACTGCAGGGTCTGAAACCGACACCGGTGTAAACTCTTGGGTTCCACGTTCTGAACCAAAGGCTAATATAAGGATTTCACCTCGCTCTAGATGGGGTGTTAGCTTTGGAATGCAAGAACAGCCACAGCGGCCAACCGATAATCGCAACGGCCAAGTTAGCGTTGGTTCGTTTTATGATGTCTCGCCTAAAATCAGAATTGGCACATCAGTTGTTCTTCCAGAGGGTAGCGTCAGCGTTGGGCGCGATGGTCTTCGCACTTCCGAACAGCAATTGAGAAATCCGCGCACTGCTCCTAGTGTTAAAGTAGAATCTGCTTTCCGCTTCTAAGGCTTTTAGTATTAAACCAAATACAATGCTTTTGGCGCAAGCTTGCAGTCCTTATTGAAATTCTCAACTTATGGGCAAATTCAACAATAATTGTTTTGCAAATCTTACTGGTGGCGCACCAAAGGATAAAATCCCATCATGGTAAGACTTTAAGTGGAATTTTTCTCCAAAAGCTTGCTTGGCCGCGGCTTTCGCATCTATGTGCTCCAAATAGCCAACAAAATAGGTCGATAATTGATTATAAGAAATTTGCGCCCGCCGCCATTTTCCAGCGGCAGCTCTTTCCTCTTGAAATGCTATTTCGGTAAGAAATTTCATACATTCTTCGCGGCTCATATTATCGCAATGAATCGCTTGATCTATTATCGCATTGGCAACAGTTCGTAATTGCACTTTAAGTTGGCTTAGTTCGTAAAGTGGATCGTCAGCCTTAAACCCAGCATCAACCATCAATTGTTCAGCATATACTGCCCAGCCCTCAACGAAGGATCCAGAACCCAAAATCGCGCGTAAAATCGAAGGATATTTATTTGCGTGGAAAATTTGAACATAATGCCCTGGCATGGCTTCGTGAACGGCAATATCTTGGATATTTCTATTATTGTCCTCGCGCAAATAGCTTTTTGCTTGAGCATCGCTCCAATCGTCTGGAATAGGAGATACGGCGTAAAAAGTTGGCAAATGAGTTTCTAATGGCCCGGGCGAATCGCAATACGCGCCGGCGTATCCGCGCTGAAACTCGGGCATTAAAATTACTAAAACCGGCCCATTTGGAAGTGTGATTAGGTCCTTTTCAATTACAAATTTGCGAGCGACCTCTACCATTGCTGTGGCAGTTTCGACCAATTTATCGCGCTTCGGATGGTCTTCGGCGGCAATGTCGAGTGCCGCCTTTATGACACTTTGCATTGTCTCGTTATCTGGATTTGTGGGTAAAGGCTTTGCACCTTGAAGGCCGTCAAGCACAGATTTTGAGATTGAATACATTTTAGCGCGAATTTTCTCAACATGCGCAAAGGCATTGGTATTTATTTGCGCGCGCGAAAGGCTCGACATTAAAGTGAATTTCAGCCCTTCATCAAAAATCTTTTCCCCAACTCTAAAGTCGCCCTTTGCTGATTTAACTAATACATTATCAATCCATTTTTGATGCTCATCAATTGCGGTGAAATAGGCTTTGATGGTGATTTCCAATTCTCTTTGTTTTGCGACACTAATTTTGCCTTTGTGGGGCAATATCATATCATTCACGATGCTTTTGAGCCCAGAATTTTGCAAGGAATATGTTTCGGCGTGTGGCGGCGGCACTCTTGATGCGACTAATTGGCTTCGGGCTTGCGCAAAAATATTGGGAATTAAGCGCATGCGGGCAATCGCCGAATTAATGCGGCCACCAATTGGTGCAAAATCACGTGCCAAGAGATTGTATAATGCGCTACCGGCAATTCCTTGATAAACTAAAGGGTTCCATGCCCATTCTTGGGCGGTTTCTATCTGCCAAACTTGTTGGCGCATTGCGTTTTCTAAAATGGCATAATCAACTTGATTTGCACGCGAAAGCTTTAATTTATCAATCCTTGAAAGCGAAAATAATATATCCTTACAGAATGAAAGTGATTTCGCGCGGCCAGCTGGGCTAAGGTCGTCAATAATATTATCATAGCGATGATCTCCAACTTGGGTAGCGGCAACTGGGCCAAGGCGCATAGCACCATTAAACCATTTGTTTGAAATAGTGCGAAACGCTCTATCAAAATTATTCGCACTTTGGCCCAAAGCATCGCCTGCAATTAGCGGTATAGACGCCATAGCCCCAAACCCAATGGCAAATTTGCGTTTCGATAATTTCATTAATAGCCCCACCATTTAGAATATTTTATCAATGGTTTAGCTTCTATCAAATTCGTGAAATTATCAAGAGATAAAATCGGATGCAAAAATGTCGAGTATTATTAGAGATGGATTTAGGGGCCGGATCAATAAGCAACACAAGTGTGCGCAAAGCGAACTTGAAAAGCATGTCAAATTTTTCCTTAGGGCCGTCCCAAGGAAAAATTTGTCGAGATAGCAACAAATCTCTGAGTGAGCGGCACAGCCGCGAAGGTGGAGTTATGAGGAAAATGGTGGGCGCAACAGGGATTGAACCTGTGACCCCTACAATGTCAATGTAGTGCTCTCCCGCTGAGCTATGCGCCCATTTTCATTGGCCTAGGAACCGCGCTTTAGCGCATAAAACAAGCGTGATGCAAGCCAATAAAACATTCACCAACTGTTTCGAATTAAAAAGGCTTTACATTTATCTTGTGCTTATAGAAAATAAAATATGACTTATGACATATTTCAAAGCACCTATTTGGTTCGCGATTACGATGAAGCCATTTCATATTTTGTTCAAAAATTGGGCTTCATTCTAATAGAAGATACGATAATTAGCCCCAAGAAGCGTTGGGTCGTGGTCGCGGCCAGCAAATCTGGCCATAGGCTTTTACTGGCAAAAGCAGCAAATCCCGAACAAGAAAGCGCAATTGGCAATCAAGGCGGCGGACGGGTTGCATTCTTTTTGCGAACTGATGACTTTTTTGGCACCTATGAGCAGCTCAAATCCAAAGGCGTAAATTTCATTGAAAATCCGCGACGCGAAGAATATGGAAATGTTGTTGTGTTTAAAGATCTATATTCAAATAAATGGGATTTATTGGGCTAAAAATGTCAGACTTTTCTGTTGTGCATGCCGCCAAAGAAGATTTGCCGCAAATCTGCGAAATCTATCGTCAAAGTGTTCTAGAGGAGACCGCCAGTTGGGAATATGATCCACCAGATATCAAAGAATTTACAGAGCGCTTTAATTCAATAGTTGGGCAAAACTATCCCTATCTCGTAGCCAAAAGTGGCGATACTGTTTTAGGTTATGCATATGTGAGCAATTATAGAACCCGCAGTGGTTATCGATTTTGTGTCGAAAATAGTATTTATGTTGACAAGGATTATAGGGGCAATGGTGTTGCCAGCACACTCTTGGGTGAATTAATCTTGAAATGCAAACAAAGAGGGTTCAAGGAAATAATTGCGGTTATTGGCGATAGCGAAAATATAAGCTCCCAAAAGCTCCATGAAAAATTGGGCTTTGTTCGGGTGGGTCTATTGCCAAAAATTGGCTTTAAGTTTGATAGATGGCTCGATAGCGTAATTATGCAAATGAGCCTATGAAACGGCATTGAGTTTATTAAACGCTTCCGCCTTTTCTTCGACAATATCAACAATTCTTTCAATCATATCGGCATTATCGGTCTTGGCGAATATTTTTCCATTCAAATAAAGCATGCCTGAATCTTTGCCGCCGCCAGTAAACCCAATCTCCGTGAACAGGGCTTCGCCTGGGCCATTAACTACGCAACCGATAATCGAGAGTGAAATTGGCGCCTTGATATGCGATAATTTGTCTTCGAGAATTTCCACTGTTTTAACAACGTCAAAGCCCTGGCGTGCGCACGACGGGCAAGAAATAATATTTACACCGCGAGTTCGCACTCCCAAGGATTTTAAAATATCAAAACCAACTTTTACTTCTTCTTCGGGCTCTGCCGATAAAGACACCCTTATTGTGTCACCTATGCCGGCCCAAATTAGATTGCCAATGCCAATTGCTGACTTTACCGTTCCTATTCGTGTGCCGCCTGCCTCGGTGATTCCAAGGTGTAAAGGGCAATCTATAGCATCAGCGAGAGCTTGATATGCCGCAACGCTTAAGAAGACATCAGACGCTTTAACGCTAATTTTAAAATTATCAAAATCGTGATCCAGTAGAATTTGTGCGTGGCTTAGCGCACTTTCTACCATCGCATCGGGGCATGGTTCACCATATTTTTCGAGCAAATGCGGCTCTAAAGAACCGGCATTAACGCCAATTCTTATAGCGCAACCATAATCTTTTGCGGCCTTAATAACCTCTTTTACGCGCTCGGCGTTGCCAATATTACCTGGATTAATTCGAAGACATGCTGCGCCAGCAATTGCCGATTCAATTGCACGTTTATAATGAAAGTGTATATCGGCAACAATCGGAACTCTCGCGCCCTTCACTATTTCCTTTAAAGCGAAAGATGAGGCTTCATCGGGCACTGATACGCGAATTAAATCTGCGCCCGCTTCTTCGCACCTTTGAATTTGCTCCAAAGTAGCCTTTATGTCCGTAGTTAAAGTATTGGTCATGGTTTGCACCTTAATTGGTGCATCACCGCCAATAGCAACATTTCCAACCTGGATTTGTCTAGACTTCCTTCGCTCTATTGTGCGCCAAGGTCGAATACTCTCAATTGAATTGTGCTGGTTTGACATGTGTCTATCTAGGCTTATGTATTTTTAAATACAATAATGATTTATCAAAACTCTATTTTGCCTTTTGTAATTTGGCTAATTCTTTTGCGGCCAATTCTTCGGCTATCTTTTTCTCCGCTTCAAGTTTTTGTGCGTTCATTGCTGCTAAATCTGGCGCGCGATATCTATCTAATTTTTCGTAATTTCCACCAAGTGGGATATCAAATCCATAGCCACGCGCACTCAAAGCGCCCGCATCATTAGTGGAAATAAACCAACGCCCAAGGCCGTCTGTAGAAAAACTGGTGTTTGCAGGAATGTTTCGATTGGTAACCAATGCACCATCTTCGCCATAGATAGTAATTTGCACGTTGCGACTAGCATAAATACTAGTGGTTGGCTCGAGATTTACTATTGGTCTTGTATCTGGGACGATTTCTTTCTGAGCCCAAGCCTTTATTGCCGCATCGGGCTTTTCAATTTCATTCTCTACACTTGAGGCAAAACCATTTATAATTGCTGTAAATAGAATAGCCCCTAGTCCAATAACGGCAACACCAAACCCAAAAGGAACGGCTAGTTTGGGGTTAAAAACCTTTCGACTGGCTTCGTGGCGGCTTTGGTGCGGTGCCCACACTTCTTTGAAATCCTCTACCAGTCCTTTAACATCGCCTATATCAAGAAGCTCTGCATAGGCGCGGACGTAACCAAGGCTAAATCCTAAGCCGGGCAGCCTCGTAAACTGCATTGATTCAATAGCTGCGATTTGGTCGGGCCGTAATTTAAGAGCTGAGGCAATTTGAACTACCGAAAGCCCCGCTTTGCGACGCTCATTCTGTAGGCGCGCACCAGGACCCTCTGCCTCGGGGTTATCAATTGAACCAACCACACGAAGACGAACTGACGAATTTGGCTTCGCCCTTACGGTCTCTAATAGCTTTTGCGCGTGTGAAGGTGTCATTTTGTAGTTTTTGGCTCTTAATTTGGTCTTTTAGTGCTTTATATTGCAAAAATGTTAATTTTTTTACGCCTTTGCGCTAGAAAACCAATATTTTACAGTTGTTTCTATGGTTAAACTGAGGATTCTTCAGAATTAAGTCAAAATTACGACTGTATCTTAAAAATACTCTGTAGATGCAGCTTTAGAATAGATTTTTATTAAATTGCTAGGGCAAAATATTGTGTGTTGCAGCAAAATGCTGCAATTGCTCACGATACATTGTTTCTGAGCCACACAATATTTCGTCCATAAATTGTTTTGCGGCATTACTATCTAATTTTAGAATCATTTCCTTAATGGGTCCGAGGCGCGAAGTTGGCATTGATAACCTATCAAAACCGAGACCAATAAAAGCAATTGCCTCTAAGGTTCTGCCGGCGTGTTCGCCGCAAATAGAAACTGGCGTATCGCCGGCTTGTTCTTTGATATATTTCAAAAACTCCATGGCCGGTTTGCTTAGAATGTCGTATCTGTCGCTAACCTTTGGCGAACCCCTATCGGCTGCGAAAAAGAACTGCATTAAATCATTCGTTCCAATTGAAAGAAAATCAGCATGTTTTGCAATTTCTTTGGTTGACCAAGCAATAGATGGCGCCTCAATCATAGCGCCAATTTCGAGTTT
Source organism: uncultured Caulobacteraceae bacterium (assembly GCA_964442095.1). Lineage (GTDB taxonomy): Bacteria > Pseudomonadota > Alphaproteobacteria > Caulobacterales > Aquidulcibacteraceae > Pseudaquidulcibacter. Next base: position 7,963 of record CAYTWK010000003.1, read on the forward strand.
TGATGGTCCGCTGCGACCGTGCTTTTGGCACCAGTCCAACTCCTTCAGCAGTATAGTTTTTGCGGCAATAAATTCATCAAGCGTTGCCACTAAGGGAAACATAATGCGCAAGTGTTTGTTTTCACCAGCACGTAAAAGTGCGCGCAATTGATAAACTAATAGAGCACGTCTATCGAGACCAAGTCTTAGCGCGCGCCAACCCATAGATGGATTTTCTTCGCGCTCGCCTGACATGAAGCGGGCAATTTTATCACCGCCTAAGTCAAGGGTTCTGAAGGTTATTGGCTTATTGTTTGAATGTTCAAATATCTCGCAATAAAGTTTTGTTTGCGCATCAACTCGTGGCAAAGCATTTGATACTAAGAATTGAAATTCTGTTCGAAAAAGCCCTATTCCTTCAGCGCCACTAGATGAAATATTTTCTAAATCAAGCACAAGTCCAGCATTCATTAACAGATGAATGTGTTTACCGTCTTTAGTTTTACTGGGAAAATCTTTTAAGGCACTAAGGCGCTTTCGCTCTGTCGTTTGGGCCTTAAAGCGCGTTTCATATGTTGATTCTACGAGTGGATCATAACGCAAAAATGCACAATTTGATTCAGCGTCAACAATGATCTTGTCGTTGCTTTCGGTGCGCGCCAAAAGGCCCTTTATTCCGCCAATCATAGGAATATTCATGGCGCGCGCAATAATTGCCGCATGTGAGGACTGTGAGCCTTCTTCAAGAAGTATTGCCTTTAATTTATTGCTTGAATATTCAAGCAATTCGGCGGGGCCAATATCGCGTGCAATTAATATTGCGTCAGTCATTGCGAGGTTAAATTGTTCGTTATTACCTGATAAATGGCGCAAAAGGCGGTTGTCTAATTCCTCTAAATCATGAAGCCTATCGCGCAAATACGCATCTTTTGCGCTATTCATGCGCGCCCGGTGTTCAGAGCGAACTTGTTCCACGGCCGCTTCTGCAGTCAGGCCGGCCTTTGTGCCTTCAATAAGTCGTCTTTCCCAGCCCCTATCTTGGGCAAGCAAGGAAAACATTTCCAATACTTCTAGTGGGACAGCCCCTAATGTGTGGGCGCTTCCTGTTAAAAGAGTATCAAGACCATTTCGCAATTCCTTAAGCGCCTGCGTGAGCCTTAATTCTTCTGCATCTGGATCGTCTGATAATAGCCTTGTTGCCGCAACTTCGGGCGCGTGTAATAGTGCGTGCCCCTTTGCTAGCCCGCTGGAATAGGTTTTTCCATAAAGGGTTTCTGGCAGATTGGGCTTAATATCAAATTCGCCCAAAGTGCCAATAATCTCATTTGTAGAAACGATTTCCGCTAATACAGTTGCTATGGTTTGCAGGGTCTCAATATCTTCATCAGGATATGATTTTGATGCCTTGTTTTGAACTACAAGGACACCAATCAGGCGTCCGCCTTTTAACATGGGAACGCCCAAGAAACTTTGGTAAGGATCTTCACCAGTTTCGGGGCGATAGGAAAACGCTTTGTGTTTTGGTGCGTCTGATAGGCTTATTGGCACAACGCCATTGGCGACAAGACCTACGAGACCTTCTGAAGCACCAAGACGGGTGGTGTGAACGGCCGCCCGTGATAGGCCCTCTGTGGCACACAATTCCATCGTGCCATCATTGCGGCGCAAATAAATAGAACAGACATCGGCAACCATTTCGCCCGCAATCTGCGTAACCATTTGGTCTAGCCGATTTTGCGTGTCATTATCTTGCGCCATAAGTTCGCGAAGGCATTTTAATAGCCTTCTTGATGCGCCGATTTGTCCTGTTACAAAGGTTGCCATATGCCCCATTTAGAATATCTATGCCATTTTCGCTAGTGCGGATAATGAGTTTGTCGTGTTTTAGTATTAAGGAACAAAAATAGTGTCATTTGTAACTTGTTTTTGCCCAAATAATACCCGTTTCATTTTTAGCCTCGCCAAAAATGGACGCAATAAGTCAAAATTGTGAAAATAAAGACTCGACTCTTGGTTTTTTTCGCATTAATTGTTTAAGAACAAAACATGAACATTAAAACATAATGGTGTGAGGAAAAATAATTTAGGTGCAATATAATGAAACCACATATTGAGGACTTACAAAGGCAAATTAATGCTATTGAAAAAATAAAGCCATCAATGGGTGAAGATGTGAAAATGCTTTTAAAAAGTGGCGCAAAGTCCTTTGATGAAGCTTTATTTGGCGGCTTTGCATTGGGGCAAATAAATGAATTAAAGCCTAATTCTTATTTATCAGAACCTTCGACCCTTAGTTTTGCTTGTGCTTTATCGGGAATTGCATTGTCGGACCGAATGGGTGATTTGGCAATTATATGCGACAATTATTTCATTCGCGAGTGGGGCGATATTTATTCAATTGGCCTTGCGGCATTTAAAATAGAGCCAAAGCGAATATTATTAATAAAGCCGCAAACCCAATCTGATTTGCATACATGTCTTATAGAGGTAGCCAAGACCCAAGGGCTGGGCGCTTGCATAGGCATGATTTCAAATAAAACTGGCCTAGATTTAGCCGCTGCTCGCAAATTGCAATTGGCGGCTGCAAAAGGTGGCGCGCCCTGCTTTTTGGTATCTTCTTATAATGCCCCAATATTTGCACCGGCGCAGCTTAGGTTGATTATTGGCTCGCAAGAGATGGGGCAAATTTCATGGGATATTGAAATAGAAAAATCGCGCATTGGAGCGCGGGGAAAATTTATTTTGGAGTATAATTATGCGCGCAATATTATGTGTGAGCCTACCATTTTGGCCAATCAATCTTTTGCTTCGACGTTTAAAAATACCGGATAATAACCAAAAGCCGATTATAATTATCAAAGAAAGCCGTGGCGCCAAAATAATCTATTCACTAAATTTTGCGGCTTTGAAATTGGGCTTGAAAATAGGGCAAACCTTGGTGCATGCACGCGCGATTTATCCTGATATATTGGTTTTTGAAGCTAATGAAAGTGAATATAAAAAATCATTAGAGGATTTGGCGCTTTGGGCTATTTGTTATAGTCCACATGTATCGACACGCATTTTCGGCAATCATTTTGCTTTGGTTTTTGATATTACAGGCTGCGCCCATTTATTTGGCGGCGAAGAAAAAATGAAAGCGCAAATCCTTTCGCGCCTAAAGAGTTTTGGCATTGATGCTCATGCCAAAATAGCGCCAACTCTGGGTGCTGCATGGGCTTTGGCTTTTTATGATAGAAAAGATAGAGGTGATATTGATGCTTTACCCATTAATGCATTGCGTCTTGATGCGCAAACCAATGAAAGGCTTAATTCATTAGGAATAAATACAATAGGGCAATTGGCGAAAATTCCATCAAAACCATTGACGCGACGATTTGGTTCAGAGGTTTTGCGCATGCTTGGCTTTGCGCGTGATGGTATCCAAGAGCCAATAAACCCAATCCGCGAAATTATTCCGCTTAGTGTCACTAATAGGTTTGAGGCTGCGCTTTTAACCATGGAGGGGTTAGAGGGCCAATTGTCGCTTTTGGTAAAAGACATGTGCGCCTTGCTTGGGGGGCAAAATAAAGGCGCGCGTATAATGAGGGTGTGTTTTTATAGAGTTGATGGCGTGGTTTTTGAAATAAGAACCGTAAGTTCAAATGCCCATAATAATTTTGAAGTCTGGCATAGATTATTAAAACAAAAGCTAGAATTAAAAAGCAATGGTTTTGATTTTGGCTTTGGAATTGATGCAATTGGCGCATATGCTGAATTAGCTGAAACAAAGATTACCGAAGCAATAGATTTAGATCCACTTGCAGCCGCTGCAATAAAAAGCGCCGAAGCAGTTCATCGCCTAGCCGAACGCCTAAGCGCGCGAATTGGTGCGGCCCAAGTTTGCCGCATTTATACCCATCAAAGCTGGGTACCAGAGCGCGCCCAAAGCCATGCACCCTTTATAGTTACCGGCGATAAAGAATCAAAAGAGGTTCCAGATTTTATAGCGAAACGCCGCCCAGTATTAATTTTTAAAAAGCCAAAACTAATCGATGCAATTGCCGAGGTTCCCGATGGTCCGCCAAAGCAATTTAGTTTTCGGGGTTTGCGCTATAAAATTAAGAGCTCAACGCCGCCAGAAAGGATAATAGAGCCTTTGATTGGCGCAAAAACAATGCCAATAAATAGTTTTAAGGCGCGCGATTATTATAATGTGCGCACGCAAAATGGTGCGCGTTTCTTTATTTATCGTGCGGGGGAATATGGCAGCTTAAATCCGCCTCTATGGTTTATTCATGGTGTCGGATAAAATTTCCAAAACCTATTTTATAACTTCAAAAGTAATAATGTCTGAACCCTTTGGGGTTTCAATTGGTTTTAAATAAGAGGGATGCTTGCCGGCCTTGATCATAGCCATTAACCCGTTAGGTGCTTCGTTAGAAAGATTGCGAACTTCGGCGGATTTAGAACAAATGCCAACATAATCAATATTGCTAGCGCTCAATAATTCTTTGGCCTTTTCGGGCGTCGCCAAGAAAATATTATAGGCAATTAAATTACCTTTATTTCTATGATATGGCGCCGCCAAAACTGAATGATGAGTTGAAATAAGGGCATGGGCACCAAAATCAATCGGTGCGGCAATTATTCCCTTTGGTTTAGCGGCAATTGCCGCAAAAGATTTTGGCCCCTTACAATTAGCGCCGCCGCCAGTCGAGAAGGCTTCTTTGGGTGGGGGAAAAATTTTATTCACCGCAACGGCAGCAACCGATGGGAAAAATGGGTTTACCAAAGCCGCAATAATAATGGCCCATTTGATACCATATTTATGATAGGCCATTGCAATTAATGCAGCACCACTAAAGCCGGCTATTGTTCCGGCTTGACCGGCCAATCTTACCTGCCAGAGCCAAGTTAGAGCCGTGACAGAAACCAAAGCCAATCCTATCAAAAGCCAATTATCAAATTCTTCGCTATTTGTTTCAACTGCCTTGTTTAAAAACATCATGCAAAGATTACCGAGCACAAAAGCACTAATAATCAAAGACGAAAGCCCAAGGCTAAGCTTAATACCGGTCTCTAATTCAATTAATGGCAAAACTTCGGCAATTACATCAATCCAAAGTCGCTTTAGGAGTGGATCGGTTTGCCAATATGGTGGCTTGAGTAAAACCGGAAACTGCAGCGCACAAATAAAAATAGCCCCTGCTATAATAAATAAAAGCATAAATCGCCAAATCCACTTAACTTTGGAAAAGGCTAATGCTGCCAAAGAAAGACCAAGTGTGCCGACGCTTATGGGTAGAAGAATAGCAATACTAAGAGCATCATTTTGAGCGATTTGCCATTCCGAAGGCGGCACATTGATTAGGAAGCCGATATAACTGCCTATTGCAAGAAAAATGGAAAAATAAATGGTCGATACCCTTGCGTCCTCGCCGCGAATGCCCCAGCGCAGAGCGACAAAGCCGATCATTAAAGCCAAAATAGTTACAAGTTCAAAGCCGATTGTTATACTTGCAGCGATTGCAAGACCTGCCAGAATGCCACCTTTTTTGTCTTGGGCGAATAGTCCCCAAAATCCACATAGCATCAAAATTAATTGGAGGCCGTGGTGATCAACGCGGCCCGGAGTAAAATAATTCATGCTTGCTTGGGTTGCAACGGCAAATAAGGCCCCAAGAAAAAAACTGACCCGTGACTTAAAAAGCGCATTTGCGGTTTTGGCTGCTACATAAATAAAAACCAAAGCCAGCATTAGGGGCGTGGCAAAGGCGGCAATTTTCTCGGCTAAAAGCGGCTCGAAGAAAATTCTTAGAATCAAATTATTTAAAGCTAGCGGAATATCAGCAAGCCTCGACCAATGAATATCGCCGCCATATGGTGGGTATAGACGATGATTGAAAATATCATAAAATCCTTGCCCATCGAGCCAAGCGCGGACTTGAAGAATTCTCATAATATCGTCATTGTCATTAAACTTTAGCGCCATGATATTTTCCCAAGAGGGAATTGCCACTTTTATCAAAACGCCGATAATCAGGGCCACCAATACCAAGCGCCGAATTAATGCAATCATATTTATGGAAGTAGAATTATTCATTTTTCATTGGCTAATTTGTTTGATCCAAGCCATTTGGCATCGCGCCGCTAAATCCGCGCACGGAACAACCCTTTCCAGGGCTTAATTCAGATTGCGCGGCAGCAACCCCCCAAAAATTTGCCATGACCTTCTCGGGAAAATAAACGAATTTAACGTATTTAATGCTTGAGCCACCTGATATTTCCAAATCTTTAAGGCATGATTTTTCAGAGCGATTTTGAACATAAAGGCAGGAGCACATTTGCCGCGCAGCATAACCCGACGCCACAATTCCATACTCCCTGATAAAATATAGAAAAACTCCAGCTAATATTGCAATCACTAGCAATACTATGCCAACAATTGTTGTAAACGAGAGTTTCTTATGCACTTTAACTTCACTTGTGCTATTCATGCGCATCTTATCTTTGTATAAATAATTTTGGTTTGCTTTAGCATACTAATAAACACTTTTTTGGATTTGGCTATGCGTTTGTCATTATTATCGAAAATATCAATCTCATTTATTATTGCTATCGGTTCTGCCTTCATCATTAGCAAGAGTGAATTGAATGCGACGACACCGTTCCCGCAGCCTAAATTAGTGCCATTGCCGCAGCAAAAGCCAGAAGTGCCTTTTCCAACAAAAGACTGGCCAATTGGCACCTTAGATGCGGCGCAAAAGGCCAAACTAGATGGCGCAATCAATAAAGCATTTGATAATTCGGTTCCCGCGCTTGGTGAAACCCGTGCAATTCTGGTTGTTAAGGGTGGAAAAATAATTGCCGAGAAATATGGCGAGGGCTTTAATAAGGATTCAAAATTAAACTCTTGGTCAATGGCCAAATCAATAACTTCGGCTCTATTTGCCATTGCGACGCGTGAAGGCAAGCTAAGCCTAGAAGCGCAAATACAAGATCCGCGTTGGCGGAGCGATGATGCGCGAAACAAAATAACTTATAAGGACGCGCTGCATATGACTGACGGATTAAATTGGCGCGAAAAGAATTATTCGGATCCCCTACGCAATGATGCCGCAATTATGCTTTTCGGCAAAGGCCGTGAAGATGTTGTAAAATATGTGACATCGCGCCCCAAGAAACACGACAGTGGAAAAGTTTGGAATTATTCATCTGGCACAACAATTCTTATTTCGGCTGGAATATCTCGATCGCTTGGCCCGCGCACCCTCCAAGATCCAACAGGCGCTAATCGCTATAGAAGCTTTATGTTCAATAATCTCTTTCACGTTATTGGAATGAATGATACGTCGCCAGAATTCGATGCCGCAGGTAACTTTTATGCCGGATCACTAGTTCAAGCAACCGCAAGGGATTTTGCCCGCTTTGGCCTGTTGCACCTTCGTGACGGGGTTTGGGAGGGAAAGCAAATTCTTCCTAAAGGCTGGGTAGATTTTATTAGAACACCAGTAAAGGCCAAAGACGCAGAAGCCTATGGCGCGCATTGGTGGCTGTCTCCCTCTGACAAAAGCGGCCTCCTAAAAAATGGGCCCTATGATAGTTTTGAGGCACAAGGACATGATGGCCAAGTAATTGCGGTAATTCCTTCAAAGGATTTGGTTATAGTTCGTTTGGGGCTATCGACAGATAAAGATGCATGGAAGGCAATTGGCGAATATATTTCCAATGTGGCCAATGCCGCACCATAAATTGATCGTTCGTTTTGGTGTATTTTAAAAGAATCAACTACAGGTGTGCGGATTATGATTCGCATCCGATTTAGGTAAAAAAGAACAATTTTCTCTGAAAAATCCTGATTCGTTTTGGAAAACGATATTGACTATTTTGGAATCAAATTTCCGCCTGATTCGCAAAAATTTGTTCACAAAAAATGTAAATAAAAATTAAGCGTCATTTAAGGGCTTTAACCATTTCTTAACTAAAAATGTGAGTTTAGTATGAAATAGGGTATTGACGGTTTGGGCAATCCAAGACCACTATATCTTGTGGGTGACGCGGGGGCCGAACCACATCATCTAGGCAGAAGCCAAAAATCTAAAGTCGGCAAAGACTCTATGCCGGGGTGAATATCTTGCCCGAAATGGGGCCAAAAAAGAGAATTAAAAACTAGCTTGAGGAACATATGAGCCAAATGATAAACGCTGCAGAAATCGGAAAAGAAATTGGCGTTTCACGCAGGGAACAAAGGCGCGGAAAGCCCGCACCGGTTCGTCTCTCTTTGGTTGAAAAAGTAAAGCTAGACAGATCGCGCGATGATTTACTAACAGACTTTGGTAAAACTACACTTGAAGATAGATATCTTTTACCGGGCGAAAGTTTTCAAGATATGTTCGCGCGTGTTGCAACAACTTATGCTGATAATATCGATCATGCGCAAAGGCTCTATGATTATATCTCAAAGCTTTGGTTTATGCCTTCTACGCCTGTGCTATCGAATGGCGGTGCAGCGCGCGGCCTACCAATTTCGTGCTTTTTAAACTCGGTTGATGATAGTCTTGACGGCATAGTTTCAACTTGGAATGAGAATGTTTGGCTGGCGTCAAATGGCGGTGGTATTGGAACCTATTGGGGCGGCGTTCGCTCGATTGGTGAACAAATTGGCACCAATGGCCATACTTCGGGGATTATACCTTTTATTCGGGTTATGGATTCTTTGACTTTGGCAATCTCCCAAGGCTCACTGCGCCGTGGCTCTGCTGCCGTGTATCTTGATTGCCACCATCCTGAAATTGTGGAGTTTTTGGAAATCCGCAAACCTGCCGGCGATTTTAATCGCAAAAGCCTAAATTTGCACCATGGCGTTAATATTACAGACGAATTTATGTTTGCAGTTCGTGATGATCTTCCATTTAACCTTTTGAGCCCGAAAACTGGCGAAGTTGTGCGCCAAATTCGTGCGCGTGAATTATGGCAAAAAATTCTTGAGCTTCGATTGCAAACCGGTGAGCCATATTTGCTATTTGTTGATACAGTAAATCGCGCAATGCCGGTTCATCAACGTAATCTTGGCTTTAAGGTTCGCCAATCGAACCTTTGTGCTGAAATTATGCTTCATACTGGCAAAGATCATCTTGACAATGAGCGCACGGCGGTTTGCTGCCTTTCTTCATTAAATGCAGAGAAATTCCTTGAATGGAAAGACAATGAGCTTTTCATTGAAGATGTGATGCGCTTTTTAGATAATGTTCTAGAAGATTTTATCGCGCGCGCGCCTGATGAAATGGAAAAAGCGAAATATTCCGCTTTCCGTGAGCGTTCTGTCGGCCTTGGTCTTATGGGGCTTCATTCCTTTTTCCAAAACCTTGGCGTTTCAATGGAAAGCGCTATGGCAAAATCATGGAATATGCGCATTTTCAAACACATGCGCGCAGGTGTAGACGCGGCATCAGTAAAACTCGCAACAGAGCGTGGCCCATGCCCAGATGCCGCCGATAGTGGAATTATGGCGCGCTTTAGCCACAAAATAGCAATTGCGCCTACGGCCTCAATTTCAATTATTTGTGGTGGAACTTCGGCGGGTATAGAGCCAATTCCTGCGAATATTTATACGCATAAAACACTATCTGGCTCGTTTTCAATTAAAAATGCCGCCTTGCAAAAATTGCTCGCCTCAAAAGGTAAGGATAATGCAGAGACTTGGACCTCAATCCTCGAAAACGAGGGGTCGGTGCAACATTTGGATTGTCTAAGCGAAGAGGAAAAATCCGTTTTCAAAACAGCTTTTGAAATCGATCAGCGCTGGGTTATAGAACTTGCCGCTGATAGAACCCCATATATTTGCCAAGGCCAATCATTGAACGTATTTATCCCAGGTGATGTTGATAAATGGGATTTGCATATGCTTCATTGGACGGCATGGGAACAAGGCATTAAATCAATGTATTATTGCCGCTCTAAATCTGTGCAGAGGGCGCAAATTGCTGGCGCTGCGTCAAATCATGATGCGGTGGCTTCCATGGCCGCCACTACAAAGACAGACTATGACGAATGCCTGGCGTGCCAATAAATAGCCTATCATTCTGAATTTGTTTTTGCTAAAGCGGCAAAATGCATGAAACCCAATTATATTTAATTTCGCCGCCGCGCATTGAAAACCTTGATGAATATCTAAAAACCCTCGAGGGAATAGCTGAAACTGGCGCTGTAGCGTCATTTCAATTGCGGCTTAAAGACATTGAAAATCGCGATATAGCCAAAATGGGAAAGCCGATTTTCGAGCTTTTGCAGGCGGCCGGAATAGCATGTGTTATGAATGACCACGCAAGATTGGCGCGTGATACACATGCCGATGGGGTTCATCTGGGACAGAATGATGGCACTATTGCCGAAGCCCGCGGCATATTGGGGCAGGGTGCAATAATTGGGGTTACTTGTCATGCTTCGCGCCATTTGGCGATGAATGCCGCAGAAAAGGGAGCTGATTATGTGGCTTTTGGCGCGTTTTTTGATACTCCAACCAAAGACACTGAACACCGCGCTGATTTGGAAACGCTCATTTGGTGGCAAGAACTAATGGAAATCCCCTGTGTGGCGATTGGCGGCATTAATGCGAATAATGCCTTAAAGATAATTAAGGCGGGCGCGGATTTCATTGCCGTCTCTTCTTGTGTATGGAATAATCCAAAAGGCGCAAAAGCGGCTGTTTTGGAGCTTAATGAAATTCTTGAAGAACATAATTCGCAAACAGAATAAATATGCGCGCATTTTAACTCCGCTATTCTTGGTGGGGCTTTTGTTTGATTTTGCTTTCGCACAAGATGTTTTGCCGCGTATGCCATCAGGCCCTAAACCCAAGGCTCCAATAAATGAATTGCCGATAGCAAATACCCCGACAATTGGCGAAATCGCTGGTGCAATTAGGCTCTATCAAGCAAAAGATTATAATGGCGCACTTAGTTTGGCGACCCAATTGGCGCAAAAGGGTGATGCTAATGCAATGACTTTGGCCGGCTTTATTCATGAGCGTAGCCTTATAAAGGATGCAAATGCGCAAAGTGCCGCCGAATTTTATCGCCGCGGCGCAGTGATGAACAATTCTGATTCAATGCTCGGGCTTGGGCGCCTATATTCTGAAAATAGAGGTGGCGTCACCGCATTAGAGGCGCGCGGAGCGCTTGAAAAAGCACTTTCGAGTGGGCGTCATGAAGCGCGTCTAATGCTCGCCAATATATTAAATTCTGATAATGATAATTCAGATAAAGCGCGAGCGTATCATCTCTATAAAGAAGAAGCCGATAATGGGAATATAGAAGCCGCCCATTTAGTTGCGCTATATCTGTTAGATAAAGAACCGCAATCGCAAACAGAATTAATCGAAGCAGGCAAATATTTGAAAGCAGCAGCAGGTGGAAATATTCCTCAAGCCCAAGCACTTTATGGGGTATATTTATATCTTGGGACAGATGGAAATAAGAATTTCAAAGATGCGGCAAAATGGTTTCAAAAAGCCGCCCAAAATGGTGATCCTGATGGTATGTTTTATTGGGCATTGGTAAACGCCAAAGCCGAAGGTGTGCCAAGAAATTTAGAAATAGCTTATGAATTTGCCGCCAAAGCCAAGGACATCGTAGGCGAAAATCAAGCTGCGGCAAATCGGCTTTGGCAACAATTGGGAGAAATTCGCACACGCCAAAACTCAACAAATATTCAAAATAATGAAGCGAAAGCGCAAACTGCCACAAGCGCCCCTAAGTCAAAAACAGCAAAAAGACGAAAACGCAGATAGTATTTTCATTCTCAATAGTATAAGAGGCCGCATTCGCGACCAATACATTGTTCGCTTGTTGTTTTATATCGTTGGAGATTTTTCAAATGGCACTCGTGTCGCCACTAATTACTATTATGGGAAATGCGGCTCTTAAAGCTGGCAAAGCGCTAAAGCGCGATTTCGGTGAAGTTGAAAATCTTCAAGTTTCGAAAAAGGGTCCGTCAGATTATGTTTCTGCAGCCGATATAAAAACCGAAAACACCCTTCGTGAAGAATTAAGTAAGACGCGCCCTGGATATGGCTTTTTAGGGGAAGAATCGGGCCTAATTGAGGGCAGCGATAAAACCCATAAATTCATCGTTGATCCAATAGATGGAACAACAAATTTTATTCACGCTATTCCGCATTTTGCAATCTCAATCGCGCTGGAACGCGAAGGCCGATTGGTCGCCGGCGTGGTTTATAATCCGATTAATGACGATATGTTTTGGGCCGAAACTGGCAAAGGTGCTTTTTATAACGATAAGATTATGCGGGTTTCCGGGCGCAAGGATTTAGGCCAATCGCTTTTGGCTACAGGTATTCCTTGGGCCGGGGTTCGCGGACATGCGCAATGCTTTAAAGATTTACATGTATTTACGCAAAAAGTATCAGGGATACGCCGCTTTGGCGCTGCATCTTTAGATTTGGCTTATGTAGCTGCTGGTCGCTTTGATGGCTATTGGGAACGTGGCCTTAAGATATGGGATTATGCAGCCGGTGTTGTCTTGGTGCGCGAGGCAGGCGGCCTTGCCGAAGAAATTGATGATGGTGACTTTATAGAAACTGGTTCAATTGTTGCGGCAAATCCCCACCTATTAAAGCAAATGAAAACTAGGCTGCAGGCAACAAAGGAATAGTCTATTTCTTTAAGATTGCCCTAAAATCTGCTTTGGTTATCGCGCCAAACGCTACTGATCCAATTAAATATATAAGCATGCCAAGCAGGGAAACCAATAAAACGGCAACCTCCTTTTCGGCTAAAGGAATAAAGCTAAACCAGCCTATTATAAAATCTTGATAATATTGCGCACCAAAAAGATAAATACCCATAACCGCAGTAGCGGCGATGATGCGTAGAAGCTTTGAAATAACATCGGGGGTAATTCGCCACCATTTGCGCTTTAAAAGAGAAAAAATAAGTAAGCCAGCATTAAGCCAAGCTGCCACCGATGTGGCAATTGCAAGCCCGATATAGCCAGTATTGTTTTGTTTGTGGAGTATATAAAAGAGCCCCGCACCAATCAATACATTTGCAAAGACCCCGATGAGAGCATAATTCATCGGTGATTTTGTGTCTGAGCGCGCGAAAAATGGTGGTGCGAAAATGCGGATTAGGACAAATGCGGGCACACCCCATGCATAATGGACTAAAGCATTTGCTGTATTTTGCGCATCTTGCGCAGTAAAATTACCGCCAGCCCAGAATCCAAACATAAGGAAATATGGAATTATCAAAAGTGCTGCGGCGGCAGGTAGAGTTAAAGCCATTGATAGGACAAAGCCTTCATCAAGAGCCTTTTTATCATCATCTGTATTGTCTTTATCTGCCAAAGCCGCTGAAAGGCGCGGCAAAAGCGCAACCCCAATGGCAACGCCTATTAATCCGAGTGGCAATTGATAAAGCCTATCAGCAGAATAGAGCCACATTTTTGCGCCAACTTCATAAGATTGCAATGGTTGTGAAACCATAACATTTATTTGCGTCGCGGAGCCTGCAATAATAGACGGCCCCATAACTTTTAAAATATTTTTTACATCGGGTGTCAATTTCGGTAGTTTTAGTCCAATTTTTATGCCCAATCGCCGACAGCCATAATAAAGCAGTGCAGCCTGTAAGAGACCCGCAAGGGAAATTGCAAATGCGCCATTTATTGCGGTTTGTTCCGGGTCTTTTGTAAAAAATACCGCGGCCAATATGGTTATGTTTAAAAGGGTGGGTGCAAACGCCGAAAGCGCGAATTTGCTCGCGGTATTCAATACACCAGCAAATAAAGAGCTTGCGGCCATGCCAACTAAATACGGCATTGTTATTTGCGTCAAAAGGACAGCAAGCTCAAAAGCTTTGGGGTCGTCCGCTTGCCCATTATGAAAAACAAATATTATCCACGGCATACAGATTTGCGCAAGAATAGTAAGTAATAGTGAGGCAAGCGTTAAAACAGAAAAAGCTTCTGACGCCAAAACAGCAGCACCGTCTTTTCCGCGCTCTTTGGTTGCCTTGGCATAAAGCGGAACAAAGGCTTGAGAAAATGCGCCTTCGGCCAAAATGCGGCGAAACAAATTGGGAAAAGTCTGCGCCATAACAAAGGCATCACCGACCCAAGTCGCCCCCATTAGATTTGACAAAACCCTATCGCGTGCAAAACCAAAAAGGCGGCTTAGCGCAGTGAAAGATGCTTGAACAAAAGTGTTTCTGGCTAAGGACATATTCTACATTCATTTTATCTTCGAGTGGATGCACGCGCGCGCGCCAAAGTTCGCTTTGATACAATTGTTGGCGCATCAAGTTCAAATGACTTTAGCACATCATAAAGGGCATTTTTAAGGCGCTCTTGTCTATGGCTTTCTTCCAATTTTAGACCTGCGATTGTGCGAACATAGAATGCGTCTTGCGCCCTTTCGCCGATGCCGCCGATATGTGCCGAAGTAATATTTAAGGCTTCATCAATTAGAGTTTGCGCAAGTTCAGCCAATAATCCAGGCCTATCTAGGCCAGATACTTCGATAATAGTATCGGTATTTGACGAATTATTATCAATAAGAACAAAAGGTTCAACTTCAAAGGCGGCTTGTCTGCGTGTGCTCTGGCTTTTTTGAGCTTTTGAAGAGCTAGCTTTTTGGAGTGTGCAGTTTAATAGATCTTCTTTAAGCTTGTTTAGGATGCTTTCTTGGTCCGAGCCAAAAGCTTCGCCGCGACTATTTTGAATAGCGAAAACGTCAAAAGCTTGCCCAGTTCGCGAAGTATAAATCCGCGCATCCAATACGCTGGAATTATGGTTTGCGAAAACTTCAGCAATTGCAGCAAATAGACCTGGTCTATCGGGTGCCAATACGATTATTTCGGTTGCGGCCCGATTTTTGACAATTCGTGCGGCTATATAATTTTGCGCTTCGGCTTCAATAGCCTTTCTTATCTCTGTTTGGTGCCAAAGATGTTGATCTTGGGCAAAGCTTAACCAATAGGCATTGTCAATTAATGAGAACCATTCGGTTAAAACCCCATCTTTGAGGAATTCAGTTTTGGTCTTTTCTGCCTGTGTATTTAGGACGCTTTGCACCAAAGCTTCGTCTGCGCGCCCACCACGCAAAACCGCCTCTGTAATCTTATAAAGATCGCGCAATAATTGGGCTTTCCAATCATTCCAAACCCCTGGCCCGACGGCACGGATATCGGCAACCGTAAGTGCAAGCAAAAGTCGAAGTTTCTCAAGACTTTCTACAGTCTCTGCAAATTTTGCAATAGTTAAAGGGTCCCCTAAATCGCGCTTTTGGGCAACATCAGACATTACCAAATGATGGCCAACCAACCATGCCACCAATTCCGTTTCGTGTGGGTCAACACCCAATCTTTTGCATGCGCTTTTCGCTGCCTTAGCGCCCAAGATTTGCTGATCCCCTTCGCCTTTTCCAACATCGTGCAAGAGCATGGCTAAATATAGTGCGCGCCGATTTAGGATTTTGGGGAAAATGCTGGTCGCGAGAGGTAAATCCTCTTCACACTTTCCTTGCTCGATATCCCCGAGAATAGCGACCGCCCTTAAAGTGTGCTCATCGACCGTGAAATGATGATACATGTTAAATTGGGTCTGGCCAACAATTCGCGCAAATTCTGGAACCATGCGGCCCAATAGGCCGCATTCATTCATTAAATTAAGCGCTGCAGCCGGTCCATTTTCTGCCGCCATTATCTCAAGGAAAATTTCCTTGGCTTCTTTATTGTTTCCTAACGCCACGTCTTTTGGGGCGAGGCGGCTAATTTGGGCTAAGCTAGTTGGATCTATATCCAAATTAAGCTTGTTGGCCAAATGAAAAATGCTTAGCATAGCGAGCTTGTCGGTTTGTGCTATTTGCGTATTCTTAAAGCCAATCCTGCCCTTAAATGCAACAAAGCGCTTATCTTCTAGAGTTCTGGGTCTTTGTAGAGCGCCAAATATTTTTGAAATTCCTTTGGGCTCTTGTTTTATAAAATCAGCCTCTAATTTGGCGCTCATTATGCGAGTAAGAGCACCAACCTCTTTTGCGGTTATGAAGTATTTTTTCATAAACCTTTCAACTGCCGGATTGTCAGCTCTATCGCCATAGCCCATCAATCTAGCCATTTCGGGCTGAAGGTCGAAAGTGATTCGCTCCTCTGGTCTTCCAGTAAGAAAATGAAGGTGGCAGCGAACTGACCAGAGAAATTCTGCCGCCTGCATGAAAGTTCGCATTTGCTCGGGCGTAAAGATATTCTTTTTTATATAGTCTTCAGGCTCTTTTATATTATGGAGATATTTCGCAATCCAAAAAAGTGTGTGTAAATCCCTTAGGCCGCCTTTGCCATCTTTAATATTGGGCTCTACCATATATCGGCTTTCGCCGGCTCTGCTATGGCGAGTGTCACGTTCTTTTAGCTTTGCGGCAACAAATTCGGCACCAGTATTTTTGAAAAGCTCGTTAAAAAGCCGAGATTCTAAGGCGTCATAAAGCTTTTTATCGCCGCAAATAAATCGTGTTTCTAGGACAGCTGTGCGAATAGTAAAGTCTTCTTTGGCGGCGCGCATACATTCATTTATAGTTCGCGACGCATGGCCAATTTTTAGGCCCATATCCCACAACATATATAAAGTATATTCAATTACGCTTTCTGCCCAAGCGGCGTCTTTAGCTGGTCTTATAAACAATAAATCTACATCTGATGATGGCGCCAGCGCAAAGCGCCCATAGCCCCCAGTCGCGCAAATGGCTAGGCTTTCGGCAGTTGTGCGGTTATGAACGCGAAAAACGTGTTTGGTTGTAAATTCGAAAAGGGCTATCAAGACCTCATCTTGAACCGCGGCTAAAAGCTCGGCGCAATCAAGTCCGCCAAATCCTGCCTCTAATCTTTCTTTGGCAATCATTCGACCGCGAAATAGAGCCCGCTTTAATAAATCGAGCGCAGCGCTTCGCATTAATGCATCATCGCCGCGGTTAGAGCTAGCAACCGAATCTAATTGAACCTTTAGTCGCCAACCATCGACGACATCGGATATCTTCCAACGCTTAGTCGTATCGGTCTTAAAAGTTTTGACTGTTGCCATTATAACGGTAAATGGCCGTGGATAGCCATCCTTAAATTATGACTTTGGTGCCATAACCATTGTCATTTGACGCCCTTCAAGGCGCGGCTCGGATTCTACCTTCGCGATTTCAGCAAAATCATTTTTCAAGCGCACCAAAAGCTCCATGCCTAGATGTTGGTGTGCCATTTCGCGGCCACGGAAACGTAAAGTGACTTTAACCTTGTCGCCTTCGGCAAAAAATCTTTGCATTGCGCGTGACTTGACTTCGTAATCGTGAACATCAATCATGGGCCGAAGCTTAACTTCTTTTAGCTCCACAACTTTTTGACGCTTTCGCGCCTCATTGCGCTTTTTCTGTTCTTGGAATTTGAACTTTCCGTAATCCATGATTTTGACGACTGGCGGCGTTGCATTTGCGACAATCTCTACAAGGTCAAGGCCGGCTTCATTAGCAGCATCTAGCGCATGACTTAATGATACTTCACCTTGTTTTTCGCCGGCTTCGTCAATCAACAAAACGCGCGAGGCGCGAATTTCTTCATTTACGCGTGGGCCATCTTTTGAGGCGGGCGTGGCTGTGGTTGGTCTACGTATGTTACTATCTCCATTCTTATTTGGCCGAGTATGGCCAATTTATTTTATACTTTAATAGGCTCTTTATCTGTTTTTTTTGTAAACAGACTGTTTTTATATTGAGTTAAAACTCTAATGCCACTAATTCAATAGGATTCAAGCGCTTTTCGCGCTTTCGGCTGCATTAGTGTTGGACTGTTGCTACATAACAGCGCGCGCCGCAGCCAATACTTGGTCAGTCTTGATTTCTCTAAAGTCGCGTGAAACTAAAGCAACCGTTAATGGGCCGCGCGGCGCGACTTGGCGAATATTCGCCCCGTTGGGGTTTATAATGCTAATGGTTGGAGCGCCAATCACTCCTGAAATGGTGTTTAATGCACTATCAGATCCGACAATCAATTGTGCTTTTCGCGCAAATGAAATGAATTCGAACAAATCTAGGCGGGCGACTAAGTCCAAAGATTCAGGAATTCCGGCACGAATTTCATTGCCTTGGCTAATTGCATCTGGACTTCCTGCGATAACACACTTTAGGCCCATTTGTAATAAGGAGTTTCCAAGTTCGATAAAGCGCGCATTTGGCCATGGGCTAGAATTGCCGCCGCTGGCGACTTCGGGCAAGAGAATCGCAAATGGAAAATCAATATTATGCCTTTGCGGTCCCAAATTTTCGGCATTTATTTTATCATAAACCCATTCAAAATTTGGTAAGGGAGATGCCCCAAGGGGGTAGCCTTCTGCGGGACCAATTCCACATAGCCAAAGTTGTTCAGATTGGCGATCCAAAAGGTGCATTTTATTTCGCCCAATATCAATATGGGGGTGGGA
>CAYTWK010000004.1:0-24307 GCA_964442095.1 uncultured Caulobacteraceae bacterium
CAATAATTTGCGCGCCATGAAGCTCGGGGATTTGGCATTTTTCTATCATTCAAATCAAGACAAGGCCATCATAGGAATTTGCGAGGTTATAAAAGAAGACTTTCCCGATCCGACAGATGAAAAATGGTCATGTGTGCAATTTATGGCCTCCAGACCATTAAAGCGCCCCTATAGCCTTGAAGAAGCCAAGTCCAACCCCAATCTGTCGCAAATGGTCTTGGTCAATAATACGCGCCTCTCAGTGCAGCCAGTTACCAGCCAAGAATGGAACGAAATCCTCGCGCAAACTGGCGAATAAATTTATACCTATGATTATTAATCGCGTGCGCCAAAACCTGCTTCGGCAATATTTGCAATTATTCCCCCAATCATATCAAGCGTGCACATTAGGGTTAATAGAAAAAACGTTGATGTAGAAAAGCTATCAAAGGCCAAGAAGGCACCGATTGACGAAAGCGCCAAAAGAACCGCCAAAGTATGGTGAATAATTGCAAATCTTGACGCCGCTACACCGCGCACTAATTCGAAAAAGAATATTACCAAGCCAAGCGAAACCAATAATGTGCCGCCTGATAGACCCCAAGGCACCCCTGAAGGAAGTGGAATAAAAATTGTAGCGCGCTCTAATTCGGTGGTAAAAATGTCAACTCCGCGCGAGCCGGCCGCTATCATGGCAAGCACCACATAAAGACCAATTGGCAGCGCCATTAATGGGACCATGTCAAAAAAGCGGCGCATTAGAAAATTTCCCAAAAACAAAAAGCCAAATGATTCGCAAATATAGCCTCAATTACCAAAAATAAAAACCGAAGTTAAATTCAATATTATATTTCTTTGACAATGCCCGAATTACGCCGCCTAGTTCCAAGCCACTTAACGCCAAATAAGTCAGGTATAGATTTTAATGCGCGGCCAAGATTATTATATTTAGAAACGCCGGTTTCGCGCGGGCGATGATTGACTTCTTTAAATTCAACCACATAACCTGCCTGCTTTACTAAGGCCGCCATATATCGGTGCATATGATCGAAATAGGGCAAACTCAAAAAGACTTCGCGCTTTATAACTTTAATCCCGCAACCAGAATCTATCGCACCATCATTTAAAAACCATTGCCTTATTGTGTTTGCCGCTTTTGAGGCATATTTCTTGGCGGCTGAATCTTGACGCTTTAGGCGCATACCGCCGACCATTGCTAGTTTTTTGGGCGCGTCAATGCGCGTTAATTGGCGAAGCAATTCAGGAAGATCTTTGGGGTCATTTTGGCCATCACCATCTAATGTTCCGATAAATGGTGCGCGCGCGGCCCGCACCCCTGAAATAATAGCTGCACTTTGGCCAGCATTATTGCTATGACTTAAAACTCTTAAAGAGTTAAACTTTGACTTTCCTTTTTCAAGTATATCCAAAGTATCGTCCGACGAAGCATCATTGATCACAATAATCTCGTGCGCATATCCCTTTAAGGCATCAGAGATTTCTTGGATAAGTGATAAGATAGCGCCAGATTCATTGTGAACCGGAACAATTATTGAAATATCCAATTGCTTTTCTTTAGTCATTCGCTCTTTTATACATAGCAATTAGTTTTCGCAATAAGTGGCCAATAGCTAAAGCATTTGTAATAATAACAAACTGCTCAACTGACTATATTTGGTATATATTGTTTCAATAGAAACTTTTTTGGGCTAGAGTATTAAATTGTCTTCTGAGGTATAAGTGCAGGATCAATTCAAAATTTTAGACAAGGATTCTTTGAATATTATAAATAATATTCCCCAAGATTTCAGTCACTATTCCGCAAAACTATATGATTGGTGCAACCATAATACCGGGTCACGAAATTATGACGGGCTTTTGGAATTCTTGCCAAAGCTAGAAGCGGCATTTGCGCAAATTGGCGGAACCATAAAGCGCGCCAAATTAAATCCAGAGACAATAATATTACCAAATGGCGAAAAGCAAAGCTTTGATTTGGGATATGCTATGCATTTAACAATGCGCCCTGAAGCCGAAATACAAATAGTATTTACTGGACATTATGACACGGTATTTGCCAAAGAGTCCCATTTTCAAACCCTAGAAATAGCAGATGGAAATACTGGCCCTTTGAATGGCCCCGGTGCGGCGGATATGAAGGGCGGCATATTAGTAATACTCGAGGCACTAATAGCATTTGAGCGCCACCCCCAAAAATCAAAAATTGGCTATGAGATATTAATCTCGCCCGACGAAGAAATAGGCTCTTTGGGATCTGCTAACTTACTTGCAAAAATTGGTGCAAAATCCGACTTGGGAATGACCTATGAGCCCGCGCTACCAGATGGATCTATGGCCGGTGCACGAAAAGGGAGCGCAAATTATTCTTTGGTTTTACGCGGCAAGTCTGCGCATGTTGGCCGCGCACACCATGAAGGCAAAAGCGCAATTTTGGCGGCAGCAAAATTTGTGTGTGCTATCGAAAGCCTTAATGAGAAACACGATGGGATAACGATAAATTGCGGAAAAATTGATGGCGGCTCGGCAAATAATGTAGTGCCTGATTTAGCTATTGTTCGCTTTAATATTCGCGCACCTTCTTGCGAAAAAATGGATTTTGCGATCAAAGCAATTCAAAACCAAATTGATAGTCTTTCGAAAGATGGCTTTGAATGCGAATTAAATGGCGGGGTTTCACGGCCACCAAAGCCAAGAAGTGCGGCGCAATCAAGAATATTTGACGATGTCGCAAAAGTAGCAAACGAAATCGGCATTCAAATGAATTTTAAGGATACTGGCGGCGTTTGCGAAGGGAATAATTTATATGCCTCTGGCTGTCCTAATATTGATACTTTGGGTGTGCGCGGCGGCCTAATTCATTCTGACAAAGAATATGTTATTCGCGAAAGTTTCGGGGAGCGTGCGCGCCTAAGTGCGGCGATTCTTTGCGCCTATGCTACTGGCGCACTTGATGCAAAGGCACCGCGAAAACTAATGGAGAAATCATAATGATAATTATTCGCCCAGCAAAACATAGCGACTATGAATCATTAATGCGCTTTGCCAAACTCTCGGGTGCTGGCTTTACTAGCCTGCCTGAGGACGAAAAAATATTGCGCGAAAAGCTTGAAAAAAGTATCGCAACTTTCGCCAACAATCAAACACGTAAAGACGCTGCCGAAGCGGATGCCGGCATTTATCTGTTAATGGCCGAAAATGTAAGAACTAAAGCAGTTGTTGGATGCGCAGCGGTAAAAACCAATATTGGCAAAGATGTGCCATTTTTTAACTTTCGGGTTGTTACACTTGGTCAAGCCTCCAAAGCGGCAAATCGACGCTTTGATATGTCCACTTTGGTTATGGTAAATGATTATACCGGCGCAACTGAAGTTGGTACCCTTTTTTTAGATCCCGGCCACCGCGGCGAGGGCGCAGGCAAATTATTATCTTTGTCACGCTTTATGCTTATGGCTGCCGATAAATCCCGCTTTGCCGAGAATGTGGTTTCAGAACTCCGCGGCATTGTGCATCTTGATGGAAGATCGCCTTTCTGGGAAGGTGTTGGTCGTCCTTTTTATCGCATGGATTTCGCCGAAGCTGATAATTTTTCGGCAACCACTGACAATCAATTTATCATCGATTTGGGGCCGCGTTATCCAATTTATGTTGATCTGCTTCCAGATAGTGCGCGCGGCGCGATTGCCGAAACCCATCCCGACGGCGCACCAGCGCGCAGACTATTAGAAAGAGAAGGTCTGCGGTTTGAAGGGGTTATTGATATATTCGATGGCGGCCCATTATTATCATGCCGCCTTAATGATACTAGAACCATAAAAAGCTCTATTAGGATGCCGTTTAAGATTGGCAAGCCAATAGGTTTTGATAAGGCGCTTTTATCAAATGATTGCGTGGAAAATTTTGCATGCACCTTGGCGTCATGTGTGGTTCAGGAAGATTACGTTATTGTTTCAAAAGAAGCCCTAAGCGCCCTTAATATGAAAGAGGGTGACTGCGGGCGCGTAAGGAGTTTTGATGACTGATAAATCAGTTTTTATTAATGGCAAGTGGCATTTGGGCCTAGGTGAAGAAGTGCGCCGCCACGACCCCGCGAGCGGTGAAACTACATATATTGCAAAAAGCGCCGATAAATCCCAAGTGAGGCTTGCGGTAGAGGCCGCTAGTAATACCTTTGATTCATGGTCGAAACTAAAGCGCGAAGCGCGAATAGAATATATGGAGGCATATGCTAAGGCTCTAGAAAAACGTGCGGCTTTAATCGCCGAAACCATTTCACGCGACACGGGAAAGCCGCTTTGGGAAACAAAAACAGAAGCGCAAACTATGATTGGCAAAATTGCCATTTCAATTCGCGCTTATAATGAAAGAACCGGAAATTTTTCTAAGCCTATGGCATTTGGTAATATTGCCCTAAATCACCGAGCATATGGGGTTATGGCGGTATTGGGTCCCTTTAATTTTCCAGGTCACCTTCCAAATGGACATATTGTTCCCGCCTTATTGGCAGGAAATACAATTGTCTTTAAGCCGTCGGAGCTTGCGCCAAAAGTATCATTATTAATGATTGATGCGCTGCAAGAGGCAGGTTTGCCGCCAGGTGTTGTAAATCTAATTATTGGGGCGCGTGATACTGGCGCCGCCCTTTTGGAATCAAACGGTATAAATGGGGTTTTGTTTACCGGATCTGCAAACACTGGAACCTTTATTCACAAGCTATTTGGCGGTCGTCCAGAAGTTAGCTTGGCCTTGGAAATGGGCGGCAATAATCCGCTTATTATTTCCGAACCCTGCGAAATTAATGCTGCGGCTGATATGATCATACATTCAAGCTTTATCACAACCGGCCAGAGATGTTCATGTGCGCGAAGAATTATATTGCCCGCTGGAAAATTCGGCGATGAAATAATCGATGCTTTGATTGAAAAGACCAAAAAAATGCGCATAGGGGCGTGGAATGATTCCGATGAGCCTTTCATTGGGCCCTTAATAAATGCGCAAATGGCGCAAAATATGAAAGAGTTTGAAAATAATCTTGTTTCTATGGGCGGAAAAGGTATTTTAAAAACCGAAATTTTGGATAGGGGCGCTGCATTTGTATCACCTGCCCTCATTGATATGAGTTCTGTCCAGAAAAACCATGACGAAGAATTGTTTGCGCCATTAGCGCAAATATTTAGGTTTAATAATTTCGATGAAGCCATAAATATAGCAAATGACACGCGATTTGGGCTTTCGTCGGGGCTAATTTGTGACGATGAGGCTCTTTGGGAACGCGCGCAAAATGAATTGCGGGCAGGTCTGATTAATTGGAATCGTCCGACAACTGGCGCCAGCGGGGAGCTTCCTTTTGGCGGCCCTGGGCTTTCGGGGAATGGACGACCCAGCGCATATTATGCCGCCGATTATTGTGCATTCCCAATTGCGCAGCAATGCGCGCCAAAAGCTTTACCACTAAGCGCTATAGGATTGGGATAGTATGAAAACTTCCATTCATAAAATTTGCCTTTTAGGGATTGTTTCTTGTTTAGTTTGCTTTGGATCTGCATCGGCACAGAATGCACCAATTAATAATGACGCCGTGACCACCGCACCCAATAGTCGGCCAAGAATTGCCCCGCCTCTAAGTTTTGAAGAAATTACCGAGCTATTGCGCGGGCCAATTGAGGCAATTCCTTCGGTGCGCGGAATTGTTACTTATCCAAATAATCCGTCAATTATTTCAATTTATGCTTCGCGTAAAATCGATATTCGCCTTGATAATATATCAAAATTATTAAACAAACCAAGGGCAAATAGACCGCGCGAATTACAAAAATTTGTCGGTGTAATTAGTGATTCAATTAAGAAAAATGACCCCTTTAAGCCAGAAGCGCTTCGGATAATTGTGCGCAATAAATCAGCCCTAGATGATTTCGAAAATGAGAGCGCGATTAATGGCCAGAAAAATCTTATTGTGCGCCGCATATTGGTTGGAAATATCGAAGAAGCCATTGTGGCCGATAGCCCGACATCAATAGCCATAATGCCAATTGGTCGTTTGAAAGACTTAAACCTAGACCAAAGCGCGGCCTTTGATCTTGCAAGGGCCAATACGCGCGAATATTCACTTAAAACCGTATGGAGCGAAAAAGACGGCCTATTAGAGGCTCGGCTTGACGGTGCATATGAGGCCAGTCTTTTAGGCATAGATGATGTATGGGACAGTATAGAAAGGCATTTTGGGGGCCCTATTGCACTGATTGTCCCCAATCGCGGAAGTATAATTGTTGGCCGCGCTGACAGTCGCGAAACTATGGCAAAATTGCGCTCTTTAGCCAATAGTATGGCGGTCGGCCCATTCGCCATAAGCAACAAGATTTATTTAAGACAAAATAATGCTTGGATTGAACAATAAATCATAAGGAGTTCAAATCCGTGAAGAAAAGCGATGCAAGTCTCCATGCAAATGGCTCAGTCAAATGGGACGCTTCCGATGAAATTTTAAATTGGCTTGATGCAAATTTGATTGCTGGCATGCATACCCTTGAAACTGGCGCAGGCAAGTCAACTTTGGCTTTCATAGAAAAGCAAACCAAGCATCACGCTATAACAATGGCGCAAAACGAAATTGATTTAATAAAGCAAGAAGCACATAATTTGGGACTCGATATTTCCAAAACGGCTTTCCATTGCGGAGCCAGCCAAGACATTTTACCCCAATTAAAAGATGTTAAAGAATTAGACTTGGTATTAATTGATGGTGGGCACGGCTTTCCAATTCCTGCCGTCGATTGGCTTTATTGCGCGCCCAAACTTAAAATTGGCGGAACTTTAATTATTGATGACATTGATTTATGGACAGGCAAAATGCTTGTTGACGTCCTAAGGGGTGAGCCGGAATGGCGATTTGAGGGGATAAAGCGCGGGCGAACCGCCATTTTTACAAAAATAGCCAAATTTGAAGCGCGCGAATGGTGCGACCAAAAAGTAGTTGTCAAAAAGAGCGCTTTCTTTCAGGCCAAACGCAAGGCGCAAAATGCACTCGGCCTTTTGCTTAAGTTCGATCATAAAAGTCTGCGACAAAAACTAAGCCAAGAAAAAGCATTGCGCGATGCCGCAAAGCCAAAAAGCGATTAATGTTTGAATAAAAATTGTTTCGCTTAAATGGTGTGTTTGATTGCAAAATTGCGCCAAGAGAAATAAAAGTGCTATTGGGGCAGTGACTTTAATCCAAAAGGAATAGTGCAAATGAGCGGTCTATTAAATCAAATACTTCAAGCAGGTGGTGGCAGTGCAATCAATATGATTGCCGGGCGATTTGGAATTAATCCAGCGCAAGCCCAAAGCGCAATTGAGGCTCTAACCCCCGCCATTGCCGGCGGCTTCAAGAATCAAGCAGTGCAAAATGGTGGCATAGAGGGCCTAGTGGCATCAGTTTTGGGAACAAAGCATGTTGCAATCGGCGAAGATCCAGCAGAATTAGCGCGCCCAGGAACCACTGCGCAAGGGAATGAAATTCTTGGTGCGATTTTCGGCTCAAAAGATGTTAGCCGCCAAGTCGCACAAAATGCAGCCAACCAAAGCGGCGTTAGCGTCGAAATTCTAAAGCAAATGCTTCCGGTTTTGGCTATGATGGCTGCAGGCACAATGGCGAAAACTGCAAATTCTGGTGGCCTGGGGAATCTTTTGGCAATGACCATGGGCAATAAAGGCGGTGGAATGTTGGGAAATGTTTTAGGCGCAGCTATGGGCGGCGGCCAAAATAATAGTGGTGCATTAGGCGGTCTTGCAAATATGATAGATATGAATAATGATGGAAATCCTTTAGACGACATTCTAGGCATGTTGCGTAAATAAAGCGAGATTTTCGCCCATTAGGGTTTGACTATGACACAAACTATTGGCCAAGCGCTAGATGCGCTTTTCGACCAAATCGACAAAAAGAAAAATTCAGACCCGAAGGTTTCCTATTCTGCAAGCCTTGTTCAAGGCGGCGCTAAAATGTGCGCCAAAAAAATGGGTGAAGAAGCTGTCGAATTGGCTCTAGCTCTAGTATCGAAAAATAAAGACGAAATAAAAAATGAGGCGGCAGATTTATTGTATCATTTCGCCGCTAGCATAATTGAATCTGGCATTGATTCAAATGAGATTGCGCAAACCTTAAAGGGTCGCCAAGCTAAAAGCGGACACCAAGAGAAGGCTGAGCGTGGAAATAAGTGAAATAGTCATAAGATCCGCGACTTCCGAAGATGCCAATTCTATGGCAGAGTTTGCGTCCCAGAGATTTAAAGATACATTTGGCTATATTTATGACAAAGACGATTTATCTGAATTTATCGCAACAAATTATAATTCACATACTTTTGCAAAATATATTTCTGATTCGCAAATGCAGAATTTACTAGCCCTCAACAAGGCTGGCGAAATAATCGGCTATTCACAGATCGGCCCAATGAAACTTCCGCTTGAGGGTTATATTCCCAACTCTTTAGAACTTTATAGGTTTTATGTTTCAGATGAAGCAAAAGGAAGCGGTCTCGCCAAAAAATTATTCGATAATTTAATGGAATTCGTAAGGGCAAATAAGGCGCCAGCACTATACCTCGGCGTTTGGTCGGAAAACCATCGCGCCTTGGCCTTTTATCACAAACTTGGCTTTGAAATTGTCGGCAAATATCTTTATCAAGTCGGGAAGACTTTTGACGATGAGCGTATTATGCGCCTAATGATTGCGGAATAAAATAATGATGAAATGCTATTTCCTTGGTATTGCCGGTGCGGGTGTTTCGGCGCTTGCATCTTTGTTGCAATCCGAAGGATATGAAGTGTCTGGCTCTGATGAAGGAGTATTTCCACCTGTATCAACCTATCTTGATAGTTTGGGAATTAAATACTCAATTGGTTTTAATAGCCATAATGTGCCCGAAGATATTGATATAGCAATTATTGGCACGACAGCGAAAATTAACCCACAAACCAATCCCGAACTGCAGGAAATAATTTCGCGCAATATTCCCTATTATAATTTTGCCGAATTCCTTGGCTTTCACACTAAAACCCGTAAAAATTTAATTGTCGCCGGTAGTTTTGGAAAGTCCAGCCTTACCGCCTTAATTACCACTATTTTGGTCAAAGCCGGAAAAAGCCCCGGTTGGTTTTTGGGCGCAATTGCAAAGGATTTACCGCAAACAGGATTTTGGGGCCAGGATCAAGAATTCATAATAGAAGGCGATGAATATGTTGTAAGCCTTCAAGACAAAAGATCAAAATTCGAACTTTATAACCCTAGTGATATTCTTATTTCATCGATTGTGCACGATCATGTCAATATGTTTCCGACTATGGGGGATTATGAAAGCCGCTTTCGGCTTTTAATTGAAAAGCTCTCCCAGGGTGGTGCTTTAATCGCAGCTAATTCTTATGAACCTATTCATCGCTTAATCAGGCAATCAAGCAAAGCTTCGCAAGCAATTTGGTATGGCCTAAACAAATGTAATGGGTTTTATTGCGAAAATATTGAAATCGGCGAAATCACTAAATTTGATTTGATAACACCTAATCATGGAATTATTCCATTAGAGACAAATCAATTGGGCGAACATAATATTGAAAACATTATTGGCGCCAGCGCTTATTTATTGACCAAAAACCTTGTAAGCGTGCAAGAATTACAAAAGGGCGTCAGCGCCTTTAGTGGTGTAACAAGGCGGCTAGATAAAAAGACCGTTTCATCTAAAATTCCCGCCTTTGAAGGTTTTGGTTCTTCTTATGAAAAGGCTCGATCGGCAATTGAAGCAATTAAACTGCATTTTCCCAATAGAGAATTGATAGTTATCTTCGAGCCCCATACTTTTTCATGGCGAAATAAAGATACTTTATATTGGTATGATAGCGTTTTTGAGGGCGTCACCGAAGTTTATATGCTCGCGCCACCTGTCCATGGCGCTATTAATCACAACCAAGCGAGTTTTGAAGAAATCATAGCAAGAGCAAAAAATTCATGCGCCATTACAAAGCCGCTATCGGGCGCAAGTGAAGTATTAGAAGCATTGAAAACGCGCCTAAACGGGGACGAGGTGATTTTGCTTTTATCTTCTGGGCCATTAGATGGATTAGCAGAAACTTTGCCGCAAATGCTCGATAAGAATTTTTCCCAGCTATAGCAAAATCTATTACCTTTTCCCCCTTAGTCCGATTTCTTCTTGCGATAACATCAGATTTTCCGCGATTTCTTCATCGATTTCAACGGCCCAAGCGTTTGCCATTTGTCCAAAATTTTTAGGCAAAATTTCGGAGGTCTTATTGTTTGACGCCTTAAGCTTTATCCAATAAGAGCCAAATTGTTTTACAAGACTAATGGCAATAATAGTTCCGTCTTTTAATTGGACATTTTGGGTCAGAATAGGCGGCCTGTCGATTCTTTCGCTTTCGATTACATTTTTAGGTTCGATGCGGCTAATAAATTCTGCATTTGCATCAATCCGACCCCCAATTTGGGATCCAGAAGTTTTAAATCGCCCATTATCTGAGCGCGAAATCCGATAATTCTCACCATTCGCTTTTTGAACAAATACTGCAGAGATTGCGGCTGTCGGTATTTTTAGAAAACTAAAGTCAAGCCAATTGGTTCTCTTTGAGATATCCATTAATTGGCCATGGGTGGAATAGACCTCCATTGCCCCAATTTTACGCACAAAAATTAGATTTCCAATTTGACCAATACTAGATCCAGCAATAATCTTTCCGCTCTTATCAAGAAATTCAATAGTCGTTCCTGTGCCAAATTCCTTTGGTTCACCAACGCCAAGTCTATCAAATTGGCTCGGGTCACTAGTTCTATGTTCCAATTTATATAAATATTTTATATCGGTTTCAAAGCGGCGCAATTTATCCATATCTATTGGAAAATTTGTGCGCTCAGGCATGACCCAATTTCCGGTCTCCGTTTTTAAAATCCGAAAACTCGAATCCGGTATATTTATTCGTATTTGCGCTGTCTTTTCCAAAAGGCCATCGGCAAATTCTTCGAAAACCAGTTCGCGCTTGGCGGCGGATCCCACCCCATTTTCCTGATAATTGAAGACAACAAGAGAAATTATTGCACCAATCAATGCCAAACCAAATAAGAACTTTACCCTTCTCCAGCGTTCTGCATCGTTAAATGAAGACATTATTACCTATTCCCCGACGCAAATTTTTGGCGGCCTTTGATTTGTAACAGGCCAAATATTAGTAATACTAATGGCACTAGGCCAGCACAAACAAAAATAATTTTTGCCTTTAGACTATCAATTTTCTCTAGGCGCGCGCCTTCTAATCCTCTTAGTTCAGCACGCGTCTCGGCAATTTCTTTACGAATTTGATTATTTTCATGATTCCCGTTTTCAAAGCCTAGCGCCTGATTTTCTTGCAATTGTTGTTGTAATTCGCGCAAATGTCCTTCAAGGCGAGTTTGGTTTTCCAATGCTTGTGCCTGCGATTCTTTGCTAATTTCATCAATAATTTTTAGCTTGCGTGAAACTTTCGCCTTTGAGCGCAAATTTATCAATTCGCTATCACCGCTTAGAAATTCAATTGCATTCATCACAAAATCGAGATTATCAGCGCTAGGGGAATTTGATTCCATAAAAAGCCCATCGCTAAGAAAATCCACATCTGCAATTACAATAATATTTGCTGACTTCTGCGATGAATTTAGGTGTGCCGAAAGGGGCGGCTGTGGGCCAAAAATTTGGGTATCGATTGCGCTTCGAATTGGCGAATTTGGCGGCCCATCAGGAAACGCACTTCTAATTTTTCCAGAAACTGCCGCAGCAAGAATATATTCGCGACCATCTGAGCTCCAAATTGATTCAATTTCCTGTGGGGTGGGCGCGTCCAATGCTGTTTTAACATCAAGCGCCATCGATTGATCGCTAGATTTTAAAAGCGGCTCAAAGACTATTTCTGGCGCGGCTTTAGGCACAATATGGCTTGGGGTTGCTAAATTTATTCCACGGCGCAAATTAGAAGTGACAATATGGCTTCGGTTTAGGCCTTTATCATTTACTGAAAAATATAAAGGTTGCGGCACAAGTGCTTCACGATTAGCAAGTTTTGATTGAACCAAAAGCGCATTATTTTTATCGGCGATTATTTCACCGCTATAGCTATAGCCCCAATTAACACTCAATCGGCCCAATGAATTTAAAGAAGATATGCGGCCAATTTTATTATCGTAGGAAATCGACGAAGCAGCATCCTGGGCAAGTAAAACTCGCCCGCCGCCAACAATATATTGATCTATCAAATATTGTTGAAACTCGCTTAATTCAAAGGGTTGCGCAATGAAAAGTGCATCCATTTTGTTTGGCAGTCTATCAAAATTTTTAGCAAGAGAAACTATTTCAAATTGCGCGCCAATTTGCTTTGCAATTTGTGAATTTTGACCAATGCCAACCCCCATTGAATTGGTCTCTATGAACCAATCAATATCGGATATCAGGCCAATAATGGGTATTTTGGGCTTATTTAGATTGGCAATAAGCCGGCTAATATCGTATTCGAGATTAGCCTCATTTTCTGGCATAAAGGCGCGAATAGTTAATGAACTTTGATTTGCCTTTGTTGCCACTAGGCCCAAATAAATCGGCGATACTGCGCCAACACTATCACGCCACGGCAAAAGATTGGCCGCAATAGCTTCATCTTCCGCAGCAGAAAAAGGCGCGACATCATGCTCTTTAAATAATATTTTTCCGCCTGAGGCGCGAGCATAGGATTTTAATACATCGCGAACCCGCGCGCCATAAAGCCGAAGAAGTGGGTTTTCATTGGCGCTATGGCGCGAGAAATAGAAATTGAATACTATTTGACCTTGGGTTTTTTCGATAATAGTCTTACTAGCCGGAGAAAGCGTGAATATTCTGTCTTGGGTGGCATCAAATGCAAAGCGCGATAAATATTTCTGGGCTCCGAAATTAAAGCCCAAAAAGCAAACCATTAGAAATATTGGAACGATAAAAAGATAATGGCGCTGTTTCAATTTAGAGCGCTCCTTCGATTGCCGACCAATAATGAAGCTAAAGCCAACCAAACCAATATAGTGCTTATAAAAAAGAATAGACCGCTTAGTGAAATATTGCCCCGCGCCATTGCTTCAAATCTATCTATTAATGACAAATCCGCGAGTGAATTTGCAAACCAATTTCCAAAGGCATTGCCAATGATTTGTGTTAGAATTGGTTGCCCCAATTGGCACAAAGCAAAGCACAAAAGACTTGCTATAACAAAAGCGACAAGCTGATTTTTTGATATTGCGCTGGCGGCATTTGCGATTGCCAACATTGCGCCGGCCAAAAGAGCCGAGCTGAAATATGATGCGATAGCCGCACCGTTATCCACCGGTCCCAATAAATTTATAGCAAGCCAAAGCGGAAAGGTGCACAATAAAGCCAATAGAATAACACAAAATCCCGCAAGAAATTTCGCACTAACTAAATGGGATATCGAAATTGGCATTGACATTAGAATTTCAAATGTATTGCTCTTAAAGTCTTCGGACCAAGAGCGCATGCCCAAAATGGGCACAAAAACAGTATAAAGCCACGGGTGAAATTGAAAGAAGGACCATAAATCTGCGCGTCCTGTTTCGACCAATTGTCCTATCTGTACCGCGACCAATACCGAAAGCGCTGTAAACGCCGAAATAAATACATAACCAATTGGGGTTAGGAAATAAGAATTAAGCTCGCGTTTGAAAACAGACATAAAAACTTGCATTAAGGTTTTACCTCTTTGCTATTTTGCTTGGCTATCAATTTATGAAAACCACTTTCTAATGTTCCATTTTCTCCAAGTTTAGAGAGCTCTTGCGGGCTAAAGTCGCGAAGGATTTCGCCATTATCTATAATAATAGCGCGATTGCAAATTTCGCTTAATTCATCAAGCATATGTGTAGAGATTATAATTATACTCTCAGGTGAGATGGATTTTAAAACCTCATAAGTTGCGCGCCTCTGCTTGGGGTCAAGTCCATCTGTCGGTTCATCAAGGAGCAAGATTTTGGGTTGATGAACAATTGCGCCCGCCAAAGCCACTCGACGTTTAAATCCTTTGGACAAAGTTTCGATTCTTTGGTGAAAAACGGATTCCAGATTTGCTTTTTCGGCAATATCAATTATCAATTCTCGGTGTTTTTCTTTTGGAAGATTGCGCGCCTCGCAAACAAATTGCAAATATGATTTTGGCGTCATTTCCCCATATAAAGGCGCGCCCTCCGGCAAGAAACCGATATTTGATTGCGCTAATTTTCTTTCTTTTATAATATCATATCCGCAATGCGAAACACTTCCACTACTGGGCTCGAGCACGCCTGCCATCATTCGCATACAAGTTGATTTGCCGGCTCCATTTAAGCCAATAAACCCTATTATATCGCCAACCCTAGCACTAAAACTAACATCTTTTACCAGAGTCCTATTAAATAGACTAAATGTTAGAGCACTGACCGCAAGCATAAATAGCCTATAACCACGGCATATTTTGAGCGCGTGATTTCAAAAATTCGTCTATTTTCTGACTATGAGTAAGGCTATCACCTATATCGTCGAGGCCCAAAAGCAGGGATTTCTTTTGATTTGGCGCTATGTCGAAATTGCGAACCAGTCCATCAGGGGCGGTTATGGTTTGAGCTTCTAGGTCTATTTCAAAAATGCCATTATGGCCCGATGCTTGTGTCATTAATTCATCGACAATTTTGGGCTCTATCTTGATTGGGAGAATACCGTTTTTGAAACAATTATTGTAAAAAATATCGGCAAAAGACGGCGCAATTACACATTTTATTCCAAAGTCTAATAATGCCCAAGGTGCGTGTTCGCGCGAGGATCCGCAGCCAAAATTATCGCCCGCAATTAGTATTTTTGCGCCTTTATATTGAGATCTATTCAATACAAAATCTGGCTTTGGGTTTCCAGCTTCGTCAAAGCGGAAATCATAAAACAGGCCGTTCCCGAGACCTGTTCGGGTTGTAGTTGTCAAGAATTGTTTTGGAATAATTTGATCCGTATCAACATTACTAAGCGCGAGCGGCGCTGCAATTGCGACAAGTTTGTCAAATGCTTCCATAATAGAATTCCTAATTTATTCTCGATTTAGTGATTTTATCATATGCCATAATGCTGGCAACCAATTCTTCTAATTCGTCGAACCTTACCATATTCGGGCCATCTGATGGTGCCTTATCAGGGTCTGGATGTGCCTCCATGAATATTACAGCAACCCCAATCGAGGCAGCGGCGCGCGCCAGATATGGAACCATTGTTCTATCACCGCCCGAACTAGTGCCATTGCCGCCTGGCTGCTGCACACTATGGGTGGCGTCAAAAACGATTGGCGAGCCGATTTTGGCCATTATTGGCAAAGCGCGCATGTCGCTTACGAGTGTATTATAGCCAAAACTAGCACCGCGTTCGCAAACCATTACATTTGGGTTTCCGCTTTGAACTATTTTATCGACTACATTCTGCATATCCCATGGCGCCAAGAATTGCCCCTTTTTGACATTTATCGGCTTTTGAGTTTTTGCAGCGGCAATTAACAAGTCTGTCTGACGACACAAAAATGCCGGAATTTGCAATACATCAACATGTGGCGCCACAATTTCGCATTGTGCTTCCGAATGAATATCTGTGATTACTGGAAGTTCCAATTTGTTGCGAATTTCGTCAAAAACGTCCATAGCCGCGTCAATACCAAAGCCGCGTTTGCCAACAAGGCTTGAACGATTTGCTTTATCAAAGCTAGTTTTATAGACCAAGCCAACATTAAGCCGCGCAAAAGTTTCTTTTAACCAATGCGCGGTTTCTAGGGCGTGATCCTTGCTTTCCATTGCACATGGCCCACACAGAAAGCTGATGGGCAAGTCATTTCCGACACTTATGCTGTTCGGACCTACGCCAATTTTTACGACTTTATTTGGCTTGGCGCTTAAATCGATGGTCATTCTTCTATTCTAACCCTTTTATCCTAAAGTTATTTTATGCGCTTTATTTAATAGTAACCAAAATTAATTGCTAGCGCGGTATTAAAATTTTCGTCAAAACTGTGCTTTACACCACAACCTGAGTGCCAAGTTCGACAACACGTCCCGAAGGAATATGAAAGAAGTCCGTAGCGTTTGTAGCATTACGGCTAAGGAAAATATATAATTTATCTTGCCAAAGCGGCATTCCTGAATGCGCGCTTGCAACGATTGTACGATGACCCAAGAAGAAACTAGTTGACATAATGTCGAATTTTAGACCCTGTTTGCGGCAAAGAGTAAGCGCCTTTGGAATGTTAGGGCTTTCCATAAATCCATATTTTACAATGACTTTTTTCACATTTGGCGCAATTTCGGTAATAGTAAGACGCTCGGTTTCATTCACGCGGGGATTTTCTGCGGTTTGAACGCTTAGAATTGCTATCGTCTCATGAAGCACTTTATTGTGCTTAAGATTATGCATCAATGCAACCGGCGCAAGTTCTGGATCTGAGGTTAGAAATATTGCAGTTCCAGGCACCTTATGAACAGGGTGAGCCGATAGATTATCAAGCAGGGTTTTTAACGGAATTGAATCGCGTCGCGTTTTGTCGGATAGAATTTTCGAACCGGTTGTCCATGTCCACATAACAGTTACTATCGCGGCGCCCAAAACCAACGGCATCCATGCGCCATGAGGAATTTTTGTTATTTGCGAACCAACAAAGACCAAATCTATAACCAATACCGGCAATAATAATAACGCAGCTTGGAGAGAACGCCATTTCCATATGCGAGTTATTACAGGAGCAGCAAGCAAAGTGTCCATCAACATCGCACCAGTAATCGCGATACCATAAGCAGAAGTAAGTGCAGAAGATGTTTGGAAAGAGAATACCAAAACCAATACGCCGATTAACAGGAGTGTATTGACCTGCGGCACATAAATCTGCCCCGCCTGTGTTTCAGAAGTGCGGCGGATTACCATACGCGGCAAAAGTCCAAGTTGGACCGCTTGTTGGGTCATAGAGAAAGCACCAGTTATAACGGCCTGCGATGCAATAATCGCGGCCAAAACCGCTAAAATCATTACTGGCCAGAAGGCATAGTCTGGAACCATCATCCAGAATGGATCCGCTTTGCCTTCGGGATGAGCAATGACAAAAGCCCCTTGTCCGACATAATTCAGCACAAGGCACGGAAAAACAAATGCAAACCATGCGGCGCGAATTGGGCCTTTTCCAAAATGGCCCATATCGGCATATAGCGCCTCCGCACCAGTTACCGCAAGAAAAACAGAGCCGAGAATCAAAAATGCTACCAAGCCATTTTGAAACAGAAAGTTCAAAGCATACCAAGGATTCAGCGCATTAAGGATTTTTAAGCTAGGGTCATCAAGAACATGTATTACCCCAAGCCAAGCAAGCGTCAAAAACCAAATTGCTGTAATGGGGCCAAACCAACGAGCAATAGCGTGTGTTCCCTTAGATTGAACTAAAAACAGGCCGGTGAGGATTACCACAGCAAGTGGAACTATATAGGGTGTCAAACCTTCGCCTACACCCGGCGCAACTTTTAGACCCTCTATTGCACCTAAAACTGAAATTGCGGGGGTAATTATGCCGTCGCCATAGAAGAAGGCCGCCCCCATTGCACCACCTAAAAAGACAAGCTTGGATGGTGAACTAAATGCCTTTTGTGCCAATGCCATAAGTGCTAGAGTTCCGCCTTCACCCTTATTATCGGCGCGCATCAAAAATACGACATACTTAAGTGACACTATAAGCATTAGCGCCCATATAATTAGCGAAACAATACCTATTACGGATGCCTCTAATGAAACGCCTTTGTTTGCATGGTGCAGCGACTCGCGCATGGCGTAGAATGGACTAGTGCCGATATCGCCGAAGACCACGCCGACACTTCCGAGAGCGAGCGCAAAAAAGCCGGCTTTATTGACGTGTCCGTGGCCATTTGCGTGGCCATTATTTTCATGTGTGGCGGATTCATCAATTTGAGAATTATTTTCCGTTGATGCCAATTTGGCCCCCAGTCGAATTGCTTTTCATCGTTTTTTCCGCGATACTCTTTTTATTGAACTGCTTCAAATACATTAAGCATTAATGGCATAGGGCCAAAGTGGACCTAAATTTAGGTTTTAATGACTATTTCTGGGATATTATTGAATTGATTGGGGAATTTTATTTATGGCAAAAAAACTCTGTCTAATTACTGGTGCTTCGGCTGGAATTGGGGCGGCATACGCGGAATTAATGGCGCAGATGGGCTATGATCTGGCTATAACGGCGAGACGCAAAGAAAAGTTAGAAATTCTAGCCAATAGCCTAAAGGAAAAATGGGGCTGTGAATGCTTGGTTATAAGTGCCGACCTAGCGAAAGCGGGTGCGGTCGATAATATTCTCGGCGAGATTTCGGCTTCGGGTCGCGTTGTTGATGCCTTGGTTAATAATGCAGGCTATGGATTGGTTGGTGCATATCATAATACATCATGGCAAGAGCAGGCGGATTTTATTCAAACTTTACTGACTGCGCCATGTGAACTTGCGCATAAAGTTTTGGGAGGCATGCGCGAGCGTGGATTTGGTCGAATAATAAATGTGGCGTCGCTTGCAGGATTGATGCCAGGTGGCCCAGGACATACGCTCTATAATGCAGTTAAAGCCCATTTGATCAAGTTTTCACAGAGCCTAAATCTCGAAAACCAAGGAACCGGTGTCCATATAACCGCTCTTTGCCCAGGTTTTACATATACAGAGTTTCACGATGTTAATGGTATGCGTGCGAGTATGAAGAATTTACCCGATTATATGTGGCTAGATGCTAATACTGTTGCTAGGATTGGTTTTGATGCCGTAGAGGCCAATAAGGCTATAATCGTATCCGGACTAGTTAATAATTTGATTGCGGGTTTTGTGAAACTAATTCCTAATTCCTTGGCACTTAGCATTATGTCAAAGCAGGCCAAGAATTTTAGAACAATGGAAGCTGCCCCTAAAGAGATTGCATAAATAAGGAAATTGCATGAATTTTGAACTCGAAGAAGAGCACAAAATGCTCAAGGACTTGGTTGAAAAGTTCGTTAAGACAGAAATTTTACCCCTAGAAGAAGCGGTTTTGGCACGCGATGCTGACGGCAAAGGCGCATATCTAACCCAAGAAGAAAAGGCTCGTCTTGACAAGGTTTCCCAAGATTTGGGGTTATGGAGCCTAGATGCCCCCGAAGAATTGGGTGGAATGGGTCTGCCCTATGTTGCATTGGTTGGGGTTAATGAATGGCTTGGATATTCGTGCGCCCATTATACTTTGCCGCCCGATAGCCCAAATTTGCGCATGTTGGCAAAAACCGCCAAGGGCGAGCAAATTGAAAAATATCTTGCGCCTTATGCAAGGGGCGAAACCATTTCCGCTATCGGTATTTCAGAACCAGGGGCCGGGGCAGATCCAGCAGCTATGACTACAAAGGCTGTTCGCGACGGCGATGATTGGGTTATTAATGGTCGCAAAATTTGGATTACCCGCGCCGCGGAGGCTGATTTTACTATTCTAATGGCAATTACAGATCCCGAAAAAGGCGCAAAAGGCGGAATGTCCGCCTTCTTAGTAGATAGGGAGACCAAAGGTTTTGAGGTTTTGCGCCGTATCCCAATGCTTGGCGGTGAATTTACCTATGAAGTCGCCTTAGAAGATTGCCGCGTCCCCAATTGGAAACTTTTGGGCACAGAGGGGCAAGGCTTTGGGCCAATGCAAACTCGCCTAAGCACAAGACGTATGGAGATGGCGGCTTGGGCAATTGGAGGAGCGCAGCGGGCCCTTGATATGATGTGCGATTATGCTCCTAGCCGGAAAGTATTTGGCGAAAAGCTATCGCAGAAGCAAACCATTCAATGGTGGGTTGCCGATGGTGCAACTAAAATCCATGCTGCACGCCTTATGGCCTATGATTGCGCTGCAAAACTTGACGCTGGCCGCGATGTGCGAAGTGAAATTTCTATGCTCAAGGTTTTTGCAATTGAAGCGGCGCAAGAGATTATCGATAATGCAATGCAATGTTTTGGCGCAATGGGTATGACCAAAGAATTGCCATTACAATTATTGGCCGGCAGAGTTCGCAATATGAGAATTTATGATGGCCCGTCGGAAGTTCATCGCATGGTGGTTGCACGTAATCTAATGGATACGAGGCCCTAAATTGGATTTGTGGACTTTCGCGAGTTGCGGTATATTTGTCACAATTGAATATTAAATATTTTTTACTTGCATTTATTTCTTTAGTGTGGCATGTTTGCAGCAGTTGGAGTTTGCGCGCTTGCGGTTTTCGCAAAATTGCTGTGCCTCATAAATCCAACTAACCGGTTTCCCCTCCCGGTAAGACGAAAACGACGTCTAGGCGCTTGATTTTACCTTCATTAGAGTCAGGCGCCTTCGCCGTTTTTAGTCGGATAGATTGCTTTTCTATAATTTGCGATTGACTTTGTTTGGCAATATCGCAATTGAAACCTAATGACAAAAATCAAAATCGCCAGCTGGAATATTAATTCTGTTCGCCTCAGGATTGAGCAAGTTTTGAAGTTCATCAAGGATGAAAGTCCCGATGTTTTATGCTTACAAGAGATCAAATGCCAAAATCACGAATTTCCGCACGAGGCCTTTGATAATATTGGCTTTTTACACAAAATAGTTCGCGGGCAAAAGGGCTTTCATGGTGTTGCAATTGTTTCTCGGCTCCCACTTATTGAAGCGCCAGAACCGGAATTCTGCATGCATGGGCATTCTAGGATTGCCGCCGCAAGAATTGATGGTGGCCCCATTATACATAATCTCTATATTCCAGCAGGGGGCGATATTCCCGACGCCAGTGAAAATGACAAATTTGCCCATAAATTGGACTTTTTGGCAAAAATGGAAGCCCATTATGCGGATGGACCAAAAAATACTATCCTAGTTGGTGATTTAAATATTGCCCCGCAAGAACATGACGTTTGGTCGCATAAAGCACTTTTAAATGTGGTCAGCCATACGCCAATTGAGACCGAAACCTTGGAACGGCTACGAGAGGCTGCGGGCTTTATTGATATTGCGCGCGAAAAGCACAGGCCAGATGAAAAATTATACTCTTGGTGGTCATACCGCTCCCCTGACTGGACAGCCAATGATAGAGGGCGGCGGCTTGACCATATTTGGGCTAGCCAAGACCTATTGCCCAAAGCCAATATTGATAGCTTTAAAATTCATAGAGATACTCGGGCGTGGGAAAAGCCTTCGGATCATGTGCCGATTTGTATAGAGCTAGAGATATAATCCATGGAAACGACAAAGCTAGCTTGTTTTGATGTTGATGAAACCCTGACCTTTACCGATAGCTTTATGCTATTTTTGCGCCATACAACCGGCCGGTTTGGTTTTGCGCTCAAGATAGCAAGCGTAACACCATTTTTTTTGCTTTATGTTTTACGGATTATGTCGCGCGATAATGTTAAAAATCGCCTATTATCAGCATTTTTGAAAGACATGCCACACACGAAATACCTCGGGCTTTGCCAGAGTTTTTCCGAAAAAATCTATCCGATCATTGCCCGCGGCGATGGGCTTTTGCGCATAAAGTCCCATCAAGGCGTTGGCGATAAAGTCGTTATGGTATCGGCATCTTTAGAAGATTATCTATTGCCATGGGCGCATCAACTTGGAATTGATGGCGTAATTGCCACCAAAATGGAGATTATTGGCGGGCGACTAACTGGCCGGATGTATGGCGAAAACTGCCGCGCTGGTATTAAAGTTAAACGCATACGCGAGCTTTATCCCGATGCTGAAATAATTGCCGCCTATGGCGATAGCGCAGGCGATAAGGAAATGCTCGCGGCAGCCACAACTCCGCATTATCGCAAGCTGGTCGATGAACCGCGTGATGCAAAGTCAATAATTCGTAACCTTTATTGGGGTAAGGGGCTGAATTAATACACACGCGCCTTTGGCGGTATGCTTTCGATATCATTGCTCATTGGGTTCATATGAACCGGGCGATAATCGATTGATACTTTACCAGTAGCAACATCAAGATACGCCAACGTATGTTTCATCCAATTTTTATCATCGCGATCCGCAAAATCTTCACGGGCATGGGCGCCGCGGCTTTCCTTGCGGTTTTCGGCCCCGTGCATAGTAACCGATGCCTGCGCCAAAAGGTTCTGCAGTTCTAGAGTTTCAACCAAATCCGAATTCCAAATCATGGTTCTATCATTGGTTTTCAAATCTGCTTGTTTAGCATAGGCAGCATCGATTAATTCACAACCTTCTTTAAGGACATCGCCAGTTCTAAAGACCGCGCAATTATTCTGCATGATTTTTTGCATTTCAAGGCGAAGACTACTGGTTGAAACCGAGCCTTTGGCATTGCGCGCCGCATCAAAGCGCGCCAAATGGGCATCGGTTTGGCTGTCTTTTATTACAGCCTTACGCGCGCCGGCCTTTAGGGTCTCACCGCAGCGCAATCCAACGGCGCGGCCAAATACCACCAAATCAATCAATGAATTTGAACCAAGACGATTTGCGCCATGCACCGAAACGCATGCCGCTTCGCCGACAGCCATAAGGCCCTCTACAACTTTATCGGGGTTATTGCCGTCTTTTATAACTACTTCACCATGATAATTGGTTGGTATGCCGCCCATATTATAATGAACAGTTGGCAAAACCGGAATTGGCGCCTTGGTAACATCAACGCCAGAAAATACCATCGCGCTTTCGGAAATACCTGGCAAACGCTCGTGGAGAATTTTCGGATCAAGGTGATCAAGGTGCAAGAATATATGATCTTTATTTTTACCAACACCGCGACCTTCACGGATTTCGATTGTCATTGCGCGCGAAACCATATCGCGAGGTGCCAAATCTTTGACGGTAGGGGCATAGCGTTCCATAAAACGCTCACCATTGGAGTTAGTTAAATAGCCGCCCTCACCGCGCGCACCCTCTGTAATGAGGCAGCCCGCGCCATAAATTCCAGTCGGGTGAAATTGCACAAATTCCATATCCTGTAGCGGTAGTCCCGCGCGTAGTGCCATGGCATTACCATCGCCAGTGCAAGTATGCGCAGAGGTAGCCGAAAAATATGCGCGGCCATAACCGCCAGTAGCCAAAATTGTGCGTTGCGCCGAAAAGCGGTGCAATTTTCCAGTCGCCAATTCCCAAGCAGTTACACCAACACAAGCGCCAGCATCATCCATAATCAAATCGAGCGCGAAATATTCAATGAAGAACTCAACGTCATATTTGAGACTATTTCCATAAAGCGTATGGAGCATTGCGTGGCCGGTTCTATCGGCGGCGGCGCAGGTTCTTTGCACCGGGCCCTCACCGAAATTGCGGGTCATGCCACCAAAGGCGCGCTGATAGATTTTCCCCTCTTCAGTGCGCGAAAAAGGAACGCCCCAATGCTCTAGCTCGTATACTGCAGCGGGCGCATTTCGGGTTAGATATTCAATAGAATCTTGGTCACCAAGCCAATCTGAGCCCTTTACGGTATCATACATATGCCATTGCCAAGAATCTTCACCCATATTGCCAAGACTTGCAGAAATGCCGCCTTGGGCCGCAACAGTATGGCTACGGGTTGGGAAAACTTTTGAAATACAAGCTGTCTTTAGGCCTTCTTGGGCGCAACCAAGAGCCGCGCGAAGGCCAGAGCCACCAGCGCCAACCACCACAACATCATAAGAATGATCTATCCATTCATAAGCCGCACTCATATTTGTTGCCCCAAAAATACTTTTAAAATTGAAAATACGCTGATTATTGAAACTACGGCGGCGAAAATTTTGACACTAAGCATAAGCGCCAATTTCGACGTTGATTTATGAATATAGTCTTCGATAATCACCTGCACACCGAGCACAAAATGCCAGACCCCACTTATTAGGACCATCGCCATCATTGCCGAATTTAAAACATTGCCAAACCAATTGCGCATTTGGTCCGGCCCAAGATCTGTTGTTAGCAAAATTGACAATGCGCAATAAACGAAGCCTACAAGCAAACAAACCGATAAAGCGCGCTGTTTGATTACA
Organism: uncultured Caulobacteraceae bacterium; assembly: GCA_964442095.1. Classification (GTDB taxonomy): domain Bacteria; phylum Pseudomonadota; class Alphaproteobacteria; order Caulobacterales; family Aquidulcibacteraceae; genus Pseudaquidulcibacter. Next base: position 24,064 of record CAYTWK010000004.1, read on the forward strand.
TGATCTGTTCCATGACCAGCGGCGCCAAGACCGCGCGCCTTTGATAGAGGGGTGCGAAAATCAGACATTATAAACCACCCCCCAAATTCGCGCCCCAAAAATATAGAGCCAAAGCGCCTATCACACCTGAAAGCATTACAATCCAAGCGCTAAGCGACGCGGTTTTTTTATCCATGCCAATGCCAAGGCCAAAAAATAGAAACCGAATTCCATTGGCAATATGATAACAAACCGAAACCAATAT